>NZ_JBQQBV010000014.1:0-222533 GCF_052246355.1 Streptomyces sp. 3N207
TATCAACATATCTGGCGTTGACTTTTGGCACGCTGTTGAGTTCTCAAGGAACGGACGCTTCCTTCGAAACCGTCTCACCGGCTTCTCCGGACGTTTGCCCTTTCGGTGTTTCCGACTCTATCAGATCGAATCTGCTTGGAGTTCGGAGGGCTTCTTGCGCAAGAATTCCGTCGCCGGATTTCTTGGTTCGAAGCGGAGAAGAAACTAACTGCTGCTGCCGAGCTTGTCCAACTCTAGGCAACTGTTCGAATCTACTGCCCTCGGTACACCGCGTCAACGGCTTTCCGGGGCGGAGAGGACAGTAGCAGGTTCCCTGCTGTCCGCGCACATCATGCGGCTGTCGGCAGGTCTGCGGAGCGGTCGACACGGCGATGTCACCGGTTTCGCCCAGCTTCACCGCTCGTCGGCCGACGACGTAGACGTAGGTCAGGAAGGCCAGTTCTGCCAGTAGACCGATGAGAAATCGTGCCCCGGTTGGCAGGCCGGACGGGGGCACGAAGGCTTCGATGACCTCGGACACCAGCAGGACGGGGGTCAGCCCGAGGGCCATGCGGAGGGCGGAACGCCCTCCTGCGCCAGTGCTGTTCGTCGGCTTCGTGGGCCGGGATCGATGATTGTCCAGCCAAAGCGAAGCCCTGTCCCCGCGGCGACGAAGACGGCCGTCAGTTCGAGGAGGCCGTGCGGGAGCAGGAGGACCTGGGGGAGCAGGAGGCCGAGGAAGGTGTCGAGGCGGCCGGCCGACTCCATGAGGACAAGGCCGACGCCGAGGTTGAGGACGTTCTGGTAGCAGACCCAGCACCGGGATACCGAGAAGGGCTCCGAAGACGAGGCAGATGGCGATGGCCTGGGCGTTGTCCGTCCAGACCTGGGCGGCGAAGGACGTGGCCGGGCGACTTGAGTAGAGGTCTCGTACTGACCCGCCTGGCCGAGTCATCTCGCGCAGCCCTTCCGGGGCTCCGATGGTGGCGCGGACTTCTGGATGAGTGCCCAACCGCCATGCGATGAGCGCGGCCAGGACGGTGGACGGGAGCGCGGTCGGCACCCACCAGTTGCGGGAGCGGTAGGCAGCTGCGCGAAAGCTGGCGGCGAAGAAGTGCGCGACGTTACGCCATGAGGCGGTGTGTGTGTCGGTGACCGCGCTGCGGGGACAAGGCGTACGGGCCCGGGGCCGGGGGTGTGCGCTGAGTGAGCTGGTGACAGGCGACGCTGTTGTGCTCGGGTTGCGGCCGGCGCGGCTGCCGCGCAGGGGGCTGGCGGTCTGCGTGGATCTGGTGCTCGCCTGGGTCATCTACGTCGCCTTGGCCCTCGCGCTGCTCAGGGCCTTGGCTTCTCTGAGCGTGGTGGCGATCGCGGACGTGCAGGTGGGCTCTTTCTGTTGGTCCTCGTCGGGGTTCCGATCGCCGTCGAGACGCTCAGCGGGGGACCCTCGTTGGGGAGGATCGCGGCGGGCTGCGGGTCGTACGGGAGGATGGTGGGCCGATCCGGTTCCGGCATGCGCTGGTGCGTGGGGCGCTGGGGTCGTGGAGAACCAGCTGCTGTTCGGGCTGATGGCCTGTGCGGCCTCGCTGGGTCGGATCGGGGCGGCGGCTGGGCGATGTGTTCGCCGGGACGCTGGTGGTGCGGGAACGCGTTGCTGGGGCGGAGGAGATGACCGTGCAGCCCGCAGTGGCTGGAGGGGGAGTTTGCCGAGCTCGATGTGTCGAGCTTTCCGAACTCGCTGTGGCTCGCGGTCCGGCAGTTTCTGTTGTGGGCTGAGCAGTTGGACCCTGCTGTTCGTCTCTCAATGGCCGAGCAGCTGGCGAACGACTTCAGGGAATGGACCGGGGCGCCGGCACCGTATGGGATCACTGCCGCCGACTGACTGGCGGGTGTTGCGGTTATGGCGGAGCATCGGCAGCGGGAAGCGCGGCGGGTCTTCTTCGACTCCGGGACAGCTTCCACTCCCCCTCTTCCCCGGCTCCTCCCTTTTCCTCCGATCCGAGTTCCCTCAGTTCGAAGGGGACGGGAGCGGGCCGACTCCTCGCGTACGGGCTTCGTGTCGTCGTCGTAGGACCGGGCCGTCAGTTGAACGTCGACGGCGGTGACTCGAGGTCTTCCAATTCGATGCCCGGGGCCGCGAGAACGACGTCGCCGGCGATGTGCACCGCGTGCTGCTCCCCCGTCTCCAGGTCGTTGACCTGGTAGTTCTCCACGACGAGGGGGCCGTTGTCAGTGGCGTGTGTTTCTCTGTTCAGCAGCGCCCAGGACTGGTCGAGAGTGCGGGGGGCGAGGACGGGGGGTGTGAACGCAACGAGGCGGATGCGAGTGGCCCGGTCACCGGGAGACGGGCGCAGCAGCCGTGAGGTCGCGACGAGGAATGCGGGGGATGCCCCGGTGAAGGAGTGAGCGGCGACGTTGCCCTCCTGGGCTTGCTCGCCCGCGGGGTCGGAGCGCACCCAGGTGACGCCGTCCAGTGCCGCGCCGCGGATCTGCCAGTTCGCGGCGTGGAGTTCGAGTCGGATCGGGCGGCCGAGTTCGTCGAGGGTGAGGTCGACAGAGCCCGCGTGCTCTCCCGAAGGGGTGGTGAGCTGGGAGACGTAGCGCCAGCCGGAGGGGCCGGTGGCGCAGTGGAAGTGCTCTTCGCCGAGGAAGGTGTGGTCGTGCGGATCGTGCAGCGAATATCGGCCGCGGGGCATGGGCGGTGTCCGGGGTCGGTGCGGTGACGCCCAGGCCCCCGCTAGGGCGGGGGCCTGGGACCGGTCTGCCTCCCGGCCTGCCCGGCGGTTGTACCGCCGGACCCGGCGCGGGAGGGTCAGATGCGGATCGTCGCCGGGATCAGTAGCGGTAGTGGTCCGGCTTGTACGGACCCTCGACCGGGACGCCGATGTAGGACGCCTGCTCCGGGCGGAGCGTGGTCAGCCTGGCGCCGAGTGCCTCGAGGTGGAGGCGGGCGACCTTCTCGTCGAGGTGCTTGGGCAGGACGTAGACGTCGGTCGGGTACGACTCGGGCTTGGTGAACAGCTCGATCTGGGCGATCGTCTGGTTCGCGAAGCTGTTGGACATCACGAACGAGGGGTGTCCGGTGGCGTTGCCCAGGTTCAGCAGGCGGCCCTCGGACAGGACGATGATGGTCTTGCCGTCAGGCCAGGTCCACGTGTGGACCTGCGGCTTGACCTCGTCCTTGACGATGCCGTCGATGGCGGCGAGACCGGCCATGTCGATTTCGTTGTCGAAGTGGCCGATGTTGCCGACGATGGCCTGGTGCTTCATCTTGGCCATGTCCGAGGCCATGATGATGTCCTTGTTGCCCGTGGTGGTGATGAAGATGTCGGCGGTTCCGACGACGTCGTCCAGGGTCACCACCTGGTAGCCGTCCATCGCCGCCTGAAGGGCACAGATGGGGTCGATCTCGGTGATCAGGACGCGGGCGCCCTGGCCGCGCAAGGACTCGGCGCAGCCCTTGCCGACGTCGCCGTAGCCGCAGACGACGGCGGTCTTGCCGCCGATGAGGACGTCAGTGGCGCGGTTGATGCCGTCGATCAGGGAGTGGCGGCAGCCGTACTTGTTGTCGAACTTCGACTTGGTGACGGCGTCGTTGACGTTGATCGCCGGGAAGAGCAGCGTGCCTGCCTGGTGCATCTCGTAGAGGCGGTGGACGCCGGTGGTGGTCTCCTCGGTGACGCCGCGGATCTCGGAGGAGAGCTGCGTCCACTTCTGCGGGTTCTCGCTCAGAGTGCGGTTTAGGAGCTGGAGGATGACGCGGTGCTCGTCGTTCTCGGCGGTGTCCACCGAGGGCGCGGCGCCGGCCTTCTCGTACTCGACGCCCTTGTGGACGAGGAGGGTGGCGTCACCGCCGTCGTCGAGGATCATGTTCGGGCCGCCGGTGGTGGCGTTCGGCCAGGTGAGGGCCTGCTCCGTGCACCACCAGTACTCCTCCAGGGTCTCGCCCTTCCAGGCGAAGACCGGGATGCCCTGCGGGTTGTCCGGGGTCCCGCCGGGGCCGACGGCGACGGCTGCGGCGGCGTGGTCCTGGGTGGAGAAGATGTTGCAGGAGGCCCAGCGGACCTCGGCTCCCAGAGCGACCAGGGTTTCGATCAGCACGGCCGTCTGCACGGTCATGTGCAGGGAGCCGGTGATGCGGGCGCCTGCCAGGGGCTGGTCCGCGGCGTATTCCTTGCGGATCGCCATCAGGCCGGGCATCTCATGCTCGGCCAGCGTGATCTCCTTGCGGCCGAAGGCCGCCAGCGAGAGGTCCGCGACCTTGAAGTCCTGGCCGGTCGTGGAGGTCGTCGTCATTGCGAGCTGCTCCTCGGTGTCGAGAAATAAGGCTGGCTGGTCCGTGCTGCGGCGCGGGACGGTGTGGTGCCGGTCGCGCGGAGGCGCACATCGTCGCCGGGCACACTCGTCCCCTGCTCGCAGCTCAGTCCGTCGGAGGCCCTCTCTCCCTCGGTGGCCCGCGATGCGGGCCGCCCGACCGCCATCAGCAGCGACGTCTGGCTCTACGAATCTACACCGCCCGTCCAGGGGACCGGACGGGCGCCGCTGACAGCAAGTACGCCTCGGGGTCGGTTTTCGGCCGCTTGCTTTTTGGGCCGTCCGGCTGGTTCGGTGCACCCTGCGGCCTCGGCGACTGCGACTGCAACGGCGCGAGAACGCACCCCTCCACACACTGGCCGAGCTAGGAGTTTCCACGTGACCAGTCCTGCCGATCCCCGTGACGGAGCGGCTCCCCCGGCCGGGCCGGGGCTGAAACTGCTTGCCGTGACGGCGTGCCCCACCGGTATCGCTCATACGTATATGGCCGCGGAAAAACTGACCCAGGCCGCACAGGCCCGTGGTATTGCCCTGAAGGTGGAGACGCAGGGCTCTATCGGGGCAGAGAACGTCTTGACCGACAACGATGTCAGCGCCGCGGACGGCGTCATCGTCGCTGCCGACAAGGACGTGGACCTCAGCCGGTTCGGGGGCAAGCGCGTGCTGGTCGTCGGGGTGGCGGAAGGCATCAGCGACCCGGACGGCCTCATCGACCGCGTACGCCAGGCGCCCGTCCACCAGGGCGGAGCAGCCCGGGCCGGGGGCGGAGACGGCCAGGGCGGCAGCGGAGGGTCCGGAGACGGCACGGGCGGCACCGGAGCCGCCGGAGCACCGTCGGGTCCTACGGGGGCCAGGAGCCGGGAGCGCAGCATCGGCTACAAGGCGCTGATGAACGGGGTCTCATACATGATCCCGTTCGTGGTCGTCGGCGGGCTGCTGATAGCCGTCTCGCTCGCCCTCGGCGGGCACCCGCAGGCCGACGGCGGTCTGGTGATACCCGACGGCAGCTTCTGGAAGCACGTCAACGACATCGGCACCATCGGGTTCACGCTGATGGTCCCGATCCTCTCCGGCTACATCGCCTATGCGATCGGCGACCGCCCCGCTCTGGTGCCGGGCATGATCGGCGGCTGGATCGCCAATACGGGCGAGCTGTACGACTCCAAGTCCGGGGCGGGCTTCATCGGGGCGATCGTGACCGGGTTCCTGGCCGGGTATCTGGTCCGCTGGATCAAGCTGCTGCCGGTGTCCCGGTTCGTGCGGCCGATCATGCCGATCATCGTGATCCCGATCGTGGCGACGTCCGCGCTGGGACTGTTCTTCATCTACGTCATCGGCAAGCCGATCTCCTGGGTCTTCGAGAATCTCACCGACTTCCTCGGCAGCATGACCGGCACCAGTGCCGCGCTGCTGGGCGTGGTGCTCGGGATGATGATCGCGTTCGACATGGGCGGCCCGGTCAACAAGACCGCGTTCCTGTTCGGCGCTGGGCTCGTCTCCAAGAGCCCCGAGGTGATGGGTATGTGCGCGGCGGCCATTCCGGTACCGCCGCTGGGCCAGGGTCTGGCGACGCTGCTGCGCCGTAAGTTCTACTCCGACCAGGAGCGGGAGACCGGGCTGGCGGCGCTGTTCATGGGCTTCTTCGGCATCACCGAGGGCGCCATCCCGTTCGCCGCCGCCCGGCCGGCCACGGTGATCCCGGCCAACATGCTCGGTGGCGCCGTCGCGAGCTGTGTCGCAGGGCTGGCCTCGGTCGGGGACAACGTGCCGCACGGCGGGCCGATCGTGGCGGTGCTGGGCGCGATCGACGGTGTGGCGATGTTCTTCGTGGCAGTCCTGATCGGTACGGCCGTCACGGCGCTGACCACGGCGGGCCTGGTGACGCTCGGGGCACGCCGTTCCCGGACCGGATCACCCGAAACGCGCAGCATGGACGGTACGGACGGTACGGACAGCACCGTACGAGCAGGCACGCCAGCGACGCGTAAGCCGGGCAGCGCGGAAGCCGCCGGGGCGGCGGCCGGAGTGCTCTCCGGATATCTCACCGCGGAGACCGTCAGCGAGCAGCTCTCAGCTGTCGACAAGGACGCCGGCATCCGGGAGATGGCCGCACTGCTGGAGCGCAGCGGCAAGGTTGCCGACAGTGCGGCGCTCGTGCAGGCGGCGCTCGCCCGGGAGGAGCAGGGCACTACGGGGCTCGGCGAGGAGATCGCCATCCCGCACGCCAAGACGGACGCGGTCACCGCACCGGTCGTCGGGTTCGCACGGTCGGCCGAGGGCATCGAGTGGGGCGCACTGGACGGGACGAAGGCACGGTTGGTGTTCATGATCGCGGTGCCCGAGGCGGCAGCCGGTGACGAGCATCTGCGCATCCTGGCCCTGCTGTCCCGCAAGCTGATGGATCCCGCGTTCCGTACGCGGCTGCTGGAGGCGCCCGACAAGGAGACCGTGCTGGACGCGCTCGCCGAGATTCGATGAGGCAGCCGCACAGCTGAAACACATCACGAGGAGGGCCCGCCCCGAAACCCTGGGGCGGGCCCTCCTCGTGCTGTGGCTGCGGTCAGGCGCTCGGGCCCGTCACGTCCGACGGTTCGGAGACGGACTCCGCACCGGCCTCCTGGGCGCGGTAGATGTCCGGCTCCAGGTAGATGACCCGGGCGATCGGCACGGCTTCGCGGATGCGGTGCTCGGCGGCGTCGATGGCGCGGGCGATCTGGGCGGCTGTGTCGTCGTGCTGGACAGCCACCTTGGCGGCCACCAGGAGCTCCTCCGGGCCGAGGTGCAGCGTGCGCATGTGGATGACGCGGGTGACGGTCTCGCCGTCGACGAGCGCGGCGCTGATCTTCTCCCGTTCGGCCGGGTCGGCGGACTCGCCCAGCAGCAGCGACTTGGTCTCCACCGCCAGTACCAGCGCGATGACGACCAGCAGCGCACCGATGCACATGGTGCCGATGCCGTCCCAGACGCCGTTGCCCGTCAGCAGCGCGAGGCCGACGCCGCCGAGGGCGAGGAAGAGGCCGACGAGCGCGCCGAGGTCCTCCAGCAGGACGACGGGGAGCTCCGGCGCCTTGGCGCGGCGGACGAACTGGCCCCAGCTGAGCTTGCCGCGGACCTGGTTGGACTCCTGGATGGCGGTACGGAAGGAGAAGGTCTCGGCGATGATGGCGAAGACCAGGACGCCGACCGGCCAGTACCAGTGCTCCACTTCGTGTGGGTGAGCGATCTTCTCGTAGCCCTCGTAGAGCGCGAAGACGCCACCGACGGTGAACAGGACGATGGAGACCAGGAAGCCGTAGATGTAGCGTTCACGGCCGTATCCGAACGGGTGCTCCTCGCTGGCTTCCTTCTTGGCCTTCTTCCCGCCGAGCAGCAGGAGCGCCTGGTTTCCGGAGTCGGCGACGGAGTGGACGCCTTCCGCAAGCATCGAGGCCGAGCCGCTGAAGGCTGCCGCGACGAACTTGGCGACGGCGATGGCCAGGTTGGCGCCCAGCGCGGCGACGATCGCCTTTGTTCCGCCTGATGCACTCACGAGTCCCGGGTCCTTCCTACTGCTGTGCGACCGTCCGGTCAGACGGCCACGGTGGCGCGGAAGAGCGTACCGTCACCGGAGATCCGTACTGGCTCCCCTGCCGAAACGTACGCGGACTGCCCGGGGCCGAGGCTGAGTTCTTCGCCGCCGCCCTCTCTGGCGTCATCCTGCACGTTGTCCTCACCTGCGTGCAGTACGACCGCTCCCGCGGTGCACAGCAGGATCTGCGGGGCAGGCGCGTGCAGGGTGTGCGGACGGGCGCCGGGGACGAGGACAAAGCGGGAGAGCCGGAACTCTCCGACGGGCGTCTCATAGACCTCCTCGCCGCCCGCGTCGTCCGCCTCGGGGCGCAGGATGCCGGGTTCCGTCGGCTCGAAGCGGACGATACGCAGCAGTTCGGGCACATCCACATGTTTGGGCGTCAAGCCGCAGCGCAGCACGTTGTCGGAGCTGGCCATGATCTCGACGCCGAGGCCGCTGAGGTAGGCGTGCGGAACTCCGGCGGCGAGGAACAGCGCTTCGCCCGGGCGCAGGACGACGTGGTTGAGGAGCATCGCGGCGAGCACTCCGGGGTCGCCCGGGTAGTGGTGCGCGAGGTCTGCGTACACGGCGTACTCAGGGCGCTCGTGGGCCGCCTCGGCGGCTTCGGCGACCGTGGCGGCCATCGCGTCCTTGTCGGCCGTCAGAAGGGCCGTCAGGACCTCGCGCAGCGCCTCGCTCTCGGGGCGGGCCCGCAGGATGTCGACGTACGGCTTCAGGCCGTTCACGCCGAGGCCCTCCAGCAGCGCCGCGGCCTCCTGGGGATGCCGGAAACCGCACAGTCCCTCGAACGGGGTGAGGGCGCAGATGAGTTCGGGCTTGTGGCTGTCGTCCTTGTAGTTGCGCTCCGGGGCGTCCAGCGGGATGCCGCGTGCCTCCTCATCGGCGTACCCCTGGACCGCCTGCGTGCTGTCGGGATGCACCTGGAGGGAGAGCGGGGCCGCGGCTGCGAGCAGCTTCAGCAGGAACGGCAGCCGGGGCCCGAACGTGCGCACTGCCGGGACGCCCAGTTCGCGCTCCGGGTCGGAGGCGATCGCCTCCGACAGCGGGAGCGGTCCGGTGCCCCGGTCGATGCGGGAGGGTGCACCTGGGTGGGCACCCATCCACAGCTCGGCCTGGGGCTGACCGGTGGGCTTCTCGCCGAGCAGTTCCGGGAGGGCGGTGGTGGAACCCCAGGCGTACGGCCTGACGGTGTTCTCCAGACGGTCCATGAGGTGTGCTGTTTCCTGTCGTGCTCGGAGGAGTCCGTGCGGGGTGCGGATGTCCGTTCGGGCTGCGGGAGGTCGGGTAGGGGGCGGCCGGTGCTCGGTCACGCCCAAGGGGAGTCGCTGTCGGCGAGCGTGAGGTAAACGGCGGAGAAATCGGCGGTGGCGATCAGCTCGGCCGCCGCCTCCAGCGGGCTGCTGCCTTCGGCCGGTTCCAGCTCACTGAGTGCCGCCTCGTGCGCGTAGGCCAGATCGCGGGCGGCCACGGTCGCGGACTCGCTTCCGGGTGGTTCCTCACGCAGCAGGACGACACGGGCGCGGGTCGTCTCCGGTTCCTCGACCCGGTCGCGGAAGAAGTCGTCCGGGTCGCAGCCCGGCGTGAAAGGACCCGACAGCAGTGCGCCGTGCGCGGTCATGGCCTCGGGCAGTTCGGCCGCGAGGGCCGGCCGGCCGCAGAGCGCGGCGAGGACGGCGGACCAGTGGCGCGCAGCGGCGCCCGCGATGCCGCCCTCGCTCCACAGCAGCGGCACCGCACCCGACAGTTCGACGGCCAGGGTCTTACCGGGGTTGCTGTAGGGCGGGATGGCGGGGCCGCAGCGTTCCGCGATCTCGTCCAGCCGGTCGGCGATCGCCGTAACGGCTGACGGTCCGGTCTGGGTGAGCCCGAGACGGTCGGTCAGGAGCAGCAGCGGAGTCAGCAGCGCCCAGAACGTGCCGGGGGCGCCGACGGGCTGGCCGGCCAGCGTAGCGGGGGTTCGTCGCGACCCGCGGTCGCTGTCCTGGCCGTCCCGCTCGGTCTCGCCGTTCTGGTCGCTGCCACCGTTCGGGCCGTTCCCGCCGAGCGGCCCGCCTGCAACTTCCGCGTCCAGCGGGTGCTCGGGGACGTCCGGCGAGGCGTACACCTCGTACGGGCCGGGCGCCAGCGGCACCGCGAGGCCCCGGGTCTCACCCAGCGCGTCGGCAAGCGGCGCGCCCTGCGGGGTGACGGCGACGACGGTGCAGCCGCGGCGGTACGCCTGGTCGACCAGGGCCATGAGGCCGGGTTCGGTGCCGTCCGGAGTGACGAGCAGCAGGAGATCCACCGGGCCCGCCCAGCCGGGCAGCGGCCAGCGCAGTGCCCCGGTGGCCGCATGGGCGCCGGAGGGGCGCAGTCTGGTGACGGGTACGGCGCCGTTGGTGAGGGCGCCGAGCAGGTCGGTGACACACGCGGTGGCCGGCCCCGGTCCTGCGACCAGGAGCGCGCGGGGACGGCCCTCCGGCTTGAGCTTGTCCAGACCTGCCTCGGTGGCCTGGCGCAGCCCCGTACGGACGCGTGCTCCGGCCTGTGCGGCGCCGCGCAGCAGACCGCGTACGTCGGCGCGGGCGAGAGCCTCGGGGGCGTCGAGGAGCGTCTCGTCGAGCATCTTCCGTGGCCTCCGATCGGCTTCCGGTGCTGCGCATACGGGTGCCTGCTGGGCGTCCCGGCCGTAGCGCCGGAACTCAGCTGTGCGCCGGGTCAGGCGGGGCGGCGGGCCTCGTCCACCAGGAGCACCGGGATGCCGTCGCGCACCGGATACACCAGGCCGCACTCGGCGCCCCCGGTGCACAGCAGTTCGTCGCCCTCCTCGCGCAGCGGCGCGTGGCACGCCGGACAGGCGAGGATCTCAAGGAGTCCGGCTTCGAGCGGCATGTGTTCCTCCAGGTGCGGTGCGCGGCAGCTGTGGGCTGACTGTGCAGCTGTGTGCTGGCTTGTGCGGTCAGGGTACCGCCGGGGGCGGCCGACGGTACCGGCGCTGCTGTCAGACCGCGGAGGTGGTTTCGCCCTCTGCCCGGACGATGGCCAGCACCTCGTCGCGGATGCGCTCGACGGTGGCGGTGTCACGGGCCTCCACGTTCAGCCGCAGCAGCGGTTCGGTGTTGGAGGGGCGGAGGTTGAACCACCAGTTGACGCCGGTGACGGTGAGTCCGTCCAGCTCGTCGATGGTGACGCCCTCGCGGCCGGCGAAGGCCGCCTTGACGGCTGCTGTGCGGTTGAACTGGTCCTGGACGGTGCTGTTGATCTCGCCGGAGGCGGCGTAGCGGTCGTAGCGGGCGACGAGCTGGGAGAGCGGGCCCTCCTGCCCGCCGAGCGCGGCCAGCACGTGCAGGGCCGCGAGCATGCCGGTGTCGGCGTTCCAGAAGTCGCGGAAGTAGTAGTGCGCCGAGTGCTCCCCGCCGAAGATCGCCCCGGTCCTGGCCATCTCCTGCTTGATGAAGGAGTGGCCGACCCGGGTACGGACGGGCAGGCCGCCGCTCTCCCTGATGACCTCCGGGACGGACCAGGAGGTGATCAGGTTGTGGATCACGGTGGAGCCTGGCTCCTTGGCCAGCTCGCGGGAGGCGACCAGCGCTGTGATCGCGGACGGGGAGACCGGGTCGCCGTTCTCGTCCACCACGAAGCAGCGGTCGGCGTCGCCGTCGAAGGCCAGGCCGAGGTCGGCGCCGACCTCGCGCACCTTGTGCTGGAGGTCGACCAGGTTCTTCGGATCGAGCGGGTTGGCCTCGTGGTTGGGGAAGGTGCCGTCCAGCTCGAAGTACATCTCATGCAGTTCGACCGGCAGCCCGGCAAGCACGAAGGGGACGGTGAGGCCGCCCATCCCGTTGCCCGCGTCGACCACGACCTTGAGGGTGCGGGTGTCCGACAGGTCGACCAGGGAGTGCAGGTGTGCCGCGTACTCCTCGAGCATGTCCCGTTCGGTGACGGTGCCTTGGGGCTTGTCGGAGGCAGGCGCGCCGCCCGCGGCGGACCACTGCTCCGCCAGGGAGCGGATCTCGGCAAGTCCGGTCTCCTCGCCCACCGGTGTCGCGCCGGCGCGGCACATCTTGATGCCGTTGTACTGGGCGGGGTTGTGGCTGGCCGTGAACATCGCACCGGGCAGGCCGAGTTTGCCGCTGGCGAAGTAGAGCTCGTCGGTGGAGCACAGGCCGATCTCGGTGACGTCGGCGCCCTGGCCGGCCGCGCCCTTTCCGAATGCCCGGACGAGACCGGGAGAGGAGGGCCGCATGTCGTGTCCGACGACGATGGCGGAGGCCCGGGTGACGTGGACGAACGCGGCGCCGAAGAGCTCCGCTGTCGTCTCGTCCCACTGGTCCGGCACCACACCGCGCACGTCGTACGCCTTAACGATCTGAGACAGATCAGCCACGGCCAGCCTCTCCTGGGGTCGTCGGTCGGCAACGGCCCCAAATCTACCCGCGCGGGTGAGGGCCGCCGCCAGGCAGCACGGTGTGCTACGACTCCGGGGACCGCAGGACCCTCAGATGGCCGCGCCGGGCGACCTCCATCGGGTCGGCGTCGCGTCCGTGCGGTCCGCTGAGCCGGTCCTTGGGGGCGGGGTCCTGCGGCTCGTGTCGCGGCGTCCGGGCGGCCTCCCGAACGGCGTTGGCGAGGGCTTCCAGGTCGTCACTGCTGGGGCGGGCCGCCGCCGTGTCGACGGCGAGCCTGACCACCTCCCAGCCGCGGGGTGCCGTGAGCCGCTCGGAGTGCTCGGCGCACAGGTCGTAGCAGTGCGGCTCGGCGTAGGTGGCGAGGGGGCCCAGGACGGCGGTGGAGTCCGCGTAGACGTACGTCAGCGTCGCGACGGCGGGACGACCGCAAGCGGTGCGCGAACAGCGACGTACAGGGCTCACGACGTTGGACCGTACCGCACTCTTGAGCGGGCTGCGACGACTCTCCATGACGTCACCCTGCCGTGTCGTCCGCGTTCGCCGGAAACGCCTGATCTGCTGAAAGGCGCGCACGACGACCGGGTGAGCGCCCCCTGGCCGAGGGCTCGCGATCAGGTTCGCCTCGCGAAGCGTTCACCATTCGCCCGATTACGGTCATTTCCCATGCTCTGTTCCCTCCAAAAAGGCGATCAAAACGACAGAAAGGGCGAATAGTCTTCATGCGGCGATATGCGGGAGATGCTCCGCACGCGCCCGTCGTGCCCCGCGTGGGACCTGCGGCGGGCTAGGCTCGGAGGTGATGGACAGCCCCGTACCGCCGCGCCGGGCCGATTCCCGGCCGCGCCGCCGAGACCGCCACGGCCGTGGCATGCGCGGCCCCATCGCACCTCCCCAAGTGCCCCTCGCCATCAGCCGGGCAGAGGCGTTCGACGACCTGGTGCGTGACTCGGTGGTCCGCCTGGAGCGGCACTGGCCGCAGCTGGCCGGCGTCGAGTTCGCCGTCCAGGAGGTGCCGCGGTCGGACAACGGCGAGGTGCGCGAGGGCGACGACGCCGTGCCGCTCGGGCGGGTCACCGAGGGCGTGGGCGGGCGCCCGGACCGGGTGATCGTCTTCCGGCGCCCGGTGGAGATCCGCAGCCGGACCAGGGACGAGCGGGCTCTTCTCGTGCACGAGGTCGTGGTGGAACAGGTGGCCGAACTGCTGGGCCTCGCACCGGAGTCGGTCGACCCTCGGTACGGGCAGGACTGACGGTCCTGCCCTTCCCTGTGCCCACTGCCGCTCAGCCGTGCGCCCGAGCGCGGCCGAGCGGTTCGCTGTCCGCAGGGCTCACTTGTCGTCGTTCAGTACCGACAGGTCCTGCGTCGAGCCGGGTACCGCCACCGTGCTCCTGTCGTCCGGGAGCGTCTGCACAGTGAAGGCCGGAAGTCCGGACTGTTCGCGCTCCAGGGTGCGGGAGGCATACACCGGGCCGCCGGAGAGGCGCTCCACCGTCACGGCGTAGGTGCCCTTGGCGCCGGTGGGGCGGGGCGGGGTGAACGCCTTGGTGGTGTGCGCCTTGACGGAGACGGTGGTGCTCTTGGGGCTGCCGCCGCCGTTGCCAGGTGATGCGGTCACCCGCACCCTCGCCCCGGTCTCCGGCGCGGTCAGCGCCAGGGTGGCGCCGGTCGGGGTGGTGCCGGCGGCAGTGGCCTGCTTCTGCACCGGCTCCGTAGCGGGGATGAACGCCGTCTCCTGCTTGCTGCCCTTGCCGCGGAGGACCCGTGCTGCCGCGACCACGCCGGGAGCGTCCTCGCCGCCCTCCGCGGGAGAGAGCACCAGCGAACCGGCCTCGCCCTTGGTGAGGTCCTTGAGGTCGACAGTGGTGACCATGCCCGCCTTCACATGCAGGGTCTCGTACCCGGCGGGGCTGATCTGCCCGGTACGGCCCGCGAGCTTCACCTTGAGGTCGGCGTCCTCGTCCCCCGGCGCGAAGACGGCCAGCCGGACCGAGGCCGCGTCCTTGGGGATGCCCGGCAGCACCAGGCGGGGGCTCGGGTCGGTGGCGGGCGGCAGCCAGTCACCGCCCAACTTACGGTCGAGGACCTGTACTTGTGCTCCCACCCGGCCGGTCCGCGCAGTGACGTGCAGCGTCACATTGGTCACCGGTTCTGCGGTGAGAGTGGACAGCAGTACGGGGACGGTGGAGCGCGGCGGAACGGTCACATCCTCGCCGGCGCCCTCGCTCGCCCTTTCCTTGCCCTTCTTGTCGTACAGCTCCAGGTCGACGACCGCGGTGGTGCTGTCCGGGTTGACGAGGTGCACGTAGTCCTGCCGGTCCTCGGCCGTGCTGGCACCGGGGAACCAGAACGAGGTGTCGGGCACCGAGCAGGACGTGCCCTGCAGACCGCGCCCCGCACCTGCCCCGATGCTCGTCGTCTGCTGCACCGTCCAGCCGGGTGCGAAGGGGCCGTCAGCAGTGCCCGTGAGGGCGGGCGCTTTCGGGTCGTCCGTGTCGGCGGTCACAGGCGTGCCGGGGCTGCTGAGGGGGAGGAAGGGTTTTCCGCTTCCCTTGTCGGCCGTCCCGGCGCCCTGCTGCTCGGTCTGCTCGCCCTGTTTTCCGGCGCCCCTCTTACCCTTCTCGTCCTTCTTGCCCTTCTTCCCGTCCTTGCCGGCGTCTTTGTCCTCTTCGGGGCTCTGCGGGGTGTCCGTCTCGGCGAGTTCGGCGGGGTACAGGGCCGCGCTGCCCTTCTTGCCGGGGCCGCCCTTGGGCGTGAACGCCTCGTAGGATGTCTCCGCGACGTCGGACGCGCTCGGCTGCGGGCAGACCAGTGTGGAGCGCTCCACGGGCTTGTGAGCGGCTGCCTTGGCGCTCTCACCGCGCTGCGCCGCCTCGTCCGGTGCGGTGAGCGCGGCGACCCCGGTCACCGCGGCGAGCGCAACGGCGACGGCTCCGAAGCTGAGGACTGTGCGGTTCACTGCTGCTCGCTCCCGTTGCCGTTGCCGTACCTGCTGTCGTAGCCGGGTGCGCCCGGCCCCTCGTAACCCTGCTGGTAGCCGTAGGGGTCGGCGGGCTGCTGGGCCGGGTACTGCTGGGCCTGCCAGTCCTCGTAGGAGGCAGGCTGCTGGTAGGCGTCGTATGCGGACTGCTGGTCGTAGGGCGGCTGCTCGTAGGGCTGCTGCTGTTCGTACGGCTGCTGTTCGTACGGCTGCTGTTCGTACGGCTGCTGCTGCGGGACCTGGCCGTAGGAGGGCTGCTCGTACGGCGCTGTCCGGCCATAGTCCGCCTGGTCCGCGTACGGCGCCTGCTGCGGCACGTAGGGCTGCTGCTGGCTGTAGGGGTCGTACTCCGGCTGCCCGGGTACGGGCGGCGGACCCTGCGGCGCGGGCGGGGCCGGGGGCGCGGGCGGGGCCTCGGCGGCCTCGGCGGCGGCGCGGAGCCTGCGGGCCCTGCGGCCGTCCCCGGCGGCGGACAGCTCAGGCGCCGGCGGGGCGTCCGGGAGGTCGTCGTCCACGTCGCGACGGCGGCCCGGCAGCGCGAGCACGAGAACGACGAGCAGGAGGAAGCCCTGCGTCCAGACCCAGGCCGTGTGCGTGAGCGGGGTCTCGTGGCTGAGCTCCAGCTTGCCGCCGCCGGTGGGCAGTTCGAAGCCCTGCGCCCAGCCGTCGACGGTGACGCTCTTGAGCGGGCTGCCGTCGAGCGTGGCCTGCCAGCCACTGTCGGCGCGGTCCGCGAGCCGCAGGACCCGCCCCGAGGGGCCGGACGGCAGCGTCGCGTGCGACTCGACGGGCCCGGCCGGAACAGCCACCGGGGCGGTCACCGCGCCGGCCGAGCCGTTCTCCTGCCGGCCGGGGACGATGGAGAGACGGGAGACCTGCCGGTCGACGCGCCACAGGGCGCTGCCGTCCGCCTGACTGAGCCGGGTCAGCCCTGGCGTGGCGTCCAGGGTGCGGCTCATCTCGCGCGAGGCGCCGTCGCGCAGCAGGACGTACCGCACGGCGTAACCGCCCAGCTGGCTGGACTGGTCGGCGCCGGAGCCCGCGACGAGGTTGGAGACCACGTGGTCCAGGCGCGTGCCCTCCCCGTCGGCTGCTGCGAGCTCGGCGTCGCCCAGCCGGGCGCCCGAGCCGCGTGCCAGCGTGTAGGTGATGCCTGAGGTGCCCTCGGGCTGGTCGAGCACCAGGGTGCGCGCCTGGTCGCTGGTGGTGCTCTCCTCCGCGACGAAGGCGGGCACCTGCACCGGGTCGCGCCGCGAGAGAGGACCGTCGGCCCCGCGCACCATCCAGCCGAAGGCGGCGCCCAGCGGAGCCAGCACACAGGCTGCGGCGATCAGGGCGGCCACCGGCTGGCGCCACCCGAAGCTCTGCGCGGCCACCCGTTCCTTCGCCCCCTCGGCACCGACCGCGGCGGCGCACAACAGCGCGAGCCCGTAGACGAGGGTGGCAGGCCCGGCCCAGGCCGAACTGTTGGACAGCGCCGCGGCAAGCAGCGCTGCCAGGGCCACGACCCAGGCGGCCCGTACGGCCAGCTGCCGTTCGGTGCGCAGCAGTGCGGCGAGCCCGGCCAGCACCAGACCGACGAGGAAGACCCCGTCAGTGGTGCCCGGTCCACCTGGCGAGAGGGTCAGCAGATCGACGGCGGAAGCCGCACCCGTGCCGTACTCCAGGCCCGCCTCGCCGAGGAACTGCCCGGGATCGGTGAACAGCGACAGCGACCAGGGGGCCAGCAGCACCAGCGGCGTCACCAGGACGGTGGCCAGCCGGGCGGCGAGCGCACCGAACGAGGCACCGTCCGCCCTGCGCACCCCGAGCGCCGCGACCGCAAGCACAGCGGCGAGCGGCCACACGACAGGGGTGAACGCCATCGTGAGGGTCAGCAGCAGCGCGTACGCCCACGCGGCCCGCCAGCCGCCCCTGCCGCGCAGCCCGCCGGCCGCCACAGCGGCACGGGCCAGCAGGGGCAGCAGTACGGCGAGCACGGCGGTGCCGATCCGGCCCTGGGCGAGCGCACCGGTGGCGGCGGGCAGGAACGCGTACGCGACGCTCCCCCAGGCGCGTACCAGGCGCGAGTCGACCAGTGGACGGGAGGCGAAGTAGGCGGTGACCCCGGCGAGCGGGACGGAGCACACCAGCAGCAGCGTCAGCACAAGGCTCGTACTGCCGAACAGCAGGGTGGCGAACGCGGCGAGGACGGCCAGATAGGGCGGCGCCGACTGGGTGCCGCCCGTGCCGACGGGATGCCAGCCTTCCGCGTACCGCGCCCACAGGTCCGACACTCCGTCAGGCACCGGCAACAGCGCACCGCCCGCCAGTGCGCCACCGCCGAGCAGCGCACGGCAGGCCACCAGCGAGACGATGAGCAGTACGGCGAAGAGGACCGGGCCCGGCTTCTGCGCGAGCCGCTTGAGGCGCGCGAACTGTTCGACCTCCAGGAAGTCCGCGTCCTCGTCCCCGGGACCCGACTCCACAGCGCCATGTCGACCCCCGGCGGAGGATTCCGGTTCGGTGCGTCCGGTGAAGTTGCTGGTGACCTGTTCCACGGTCGCCCGCAGCGTGGCTCCGGGCGGTGGGAAGAGCGGGCGCAGTTCCTTGTGCGTCACTGCCGGTCTGCCCCGCCTGCGGCGTGCGGTCAGGATGCGCCCGCCGAGCAGCAGGGTGCCGGACAGTCCGGCGATCTCGTCCAGTGCCTGCCGGGGCACCTTGCCGACCAGATAGGCGAGGGTGCGCAGCAGTGTGCCGACAACGAGGCGCAGCAGTACCCACGGCAGCAGTGCGCCCGGCATGTTGGCGAGCAGGTTGTAGACGGCGCCCGCCTTGTCGACCCGGTGCGGGCTGGCACCGCCCCGGCTGGCGCGGCCGACGCAGTCGACCGGGCGGCGCTCCCGCGAGGCCGCCTCGGCATGCCGCATCACGGCGTCCGGCGCCGTCAGCACCCGGTGCCCGGCGGCCTGGGCGCGCCAGCACAGATCGACGTCGTCCCGCATCAGGGGCAGTCGGCGGTCGAATCCGCCGAGCTGGTCGAAGACGTCGCGGCGGATGAGCATTCCGGCGGAGGAGACGGCCAGCACGGGGCGCACCTGGTCGTGCTGGCCCTGGTCCTGCTCGCGCCGCTCGATACCCGTCCAGCGCCGGCCGCTGTTCGCGATGGTGACGCCCGCCTCCAGCAGCTGCCTGCCGTCGTACCAGCTGCGCAGCTTGGGCCCGGTGATGGTGACCGACGGATCGGCGTCCACGATGCGCAGCAGCTGCGCCAGGGTGTCCGGCTCGGGCGCGCAGTCGTCATGCAGCAGCCACAGCCACTGCACGGGTTCGCCGTAGGGCAGTTCGGGCATGTCGTAGGCGTCGTCGCGCCAGGTGCGGTTGACCGGGTCCCAGCCGCTGGGCCGCTTGAGATACGGAAGGTCCTCGGGAGTGAGCCAGCGCGCGGTACGGGCGGCCTCCTCGACGGCGGTGCCGAAGCCGGTGCGTCGCGCCATGTGCAGTACGCGTTCGGCGCCGAGCGCGTCGGTCAGCAACTGGGCGGAGTTGTCCGCGCTGCCGGTGTCGGCGGCGATGATGTTCTGCACCGGGCGGCTCTGCTCCAGCAGCCCGCTCAGCGCGTCGGGAAGCCAGCGTGCGCCGTCGTGGGCGACGAGGACGGCAGTGACGACGTGCCGGGGGAACTCGGGCGGCTCCAAGGGGGCCAACCCTGCTGCGGCCGCCTCGTAGTGGGCCGCCATGTGGCTGTGCACGGACATCGAGGTAGGGGCCCTCCCCGGGTGCCGGGGCCTCGCGGCAGTGCCGCGGTGGCTGCAAGCCCCCGGAAGACGCGTATCGGAGCGGTGAACGCACGCCCTTGCCAGGGTGGTGCGTCGCGGACGGCCCCACACTAACGGCTTGTCCTCACGCGTCCGGCTGTCCGTCGCAACAGCCCGGGGCGGGCTCCTGATTCTCCGGGCGAGCGGTGCGAGGGCACGGCTCGGGTTGCTGGGGTGCTGCCGAGCTTCGACTGGTCGACGGTCCGGTACGGATCCGGGTCAGACAGCGGCTTTCTTCAGGCGGCGCCGCTCACGTTCGGACAGGCCGCCCCAAATACCGAAACGCTCGTCATTGGCGAGGGCGTATTCGAGGCATTCGGAGCGGACTTCACACGCGAGACAGACCTTTTTCGCCTCGCGGGTAGATCCGCCCTTCTCGGGGAAGAACGACTCCGGATCGGTCTGAGCGCACAAGGCGCGCTCCTGCCAGCCCAGCTCCTCGTCCGCCTCTTCGACCAGCAGTTGTTGGAACAGCTCGGTCATGTGCGCCCCTCGATCCGTCTCTTCGACCCCGTGATGCTGTCGTTATCGAACCCTCTTGAACGACACGAGTGAAATTACAAGTGTGCCGATCCGGGGCAGTCAAGCCGAGATCTGCTATTGAGCCCGTTATTCACCCGGCGGAACCAAGCCTTCGCAGTAAGTGTTCAAATCACTACGAACTATGACACTCGCGGTTGGAGCCGGGGGGTTTTGCCCGACTCCTGATTTCAGAACGTGGTGACCTGCGGTCACGTTCCGCATCACCCCCCGGATGGCCCTGATCACACTCTGATCACGGAAGTGCAACGGCGTACGGGCGTGACTGGTGCGCCATCTCTCCGGCGCCGGTGGGCACAAACCTTTCGCCACCCATAGGGGCCGGAACGGATGAAAGATTCGCCACAAACGCGACCACAGGTTGACACCTGGGGCACGGGGGCGCTGTTCTGGAGCGCATGGCAGTGACCTCTGAGACCCGTACGGCCCGTGGCGCCCTCGCCGCGCGGTCTGCCGGGGGTGCGTCCGTGCTTCCCCGCGCCGCTTCTCACGTCCTGGAGCCCCACCGCTGTCGCTGTCCGCGCGGCTGTCACGCACGCTGTTGCTGAGGCCCGGCTCGGCCTGAGCCGAGCGTCGGTCCCGCCGCCGTCGAGTATCTGCTCCGGCTGAGCGTGCCGCGTTCTTCCGCACTCCCCGCCGCGCCCTTGCGCACTTCCCGCCGCCGTGTCCGGCCGCCCGTCGGCGACGGCATCCGATTCCTCCCGGCTTCCGGCCGGCTCTCGTACGAAGGCACTCCCGCACGTGAACAGCGACCTCGAAATCGCGGGCGACCCGCTCGCCATTCCGCACCTTCTCCCCCCAGCCCCCGCGCACCCCGCCACCGTCGCGGACTTCGCCGGGCTGATCCGTGAACTCGCCGCCGACCGCGCCGCCTGGGCGCCACTGGTGCGCTACGACCCGACCCTGCGCTGGTACTACCGGCTGCGCACAGGCCCCGGCTACGAGGTGTGGCTGCTCAGCTGGTTGCCCGGGCAGGGCAGTGGACGACACGATCACGGACGCTCGTTCGGTGTGTTCGGCGTGCTCGAGGGCGAGTTGACCGAACACGGACGAGGTAAACGTGTGCTCGACGCCGGAACGGTGCGGGTCTTCGCTCCCGGATATGTGCACGAAGTGGTCAACGACGGGCTGGATCCGGTCGTGAGCGTGCACGTCTACGCACCTGGGCTGACCGAGATGCCGCAGCACTGCTCCGTCGGCCCCGCCGCGCAGGATGCCGCGCAGGGCGCCCTGGCCTGAGGCCATGACGTGATGCCGGATGCGGAGCGGCCGATGCCGGTGACACAGCGGGTCCGATGCCCGTGACGCGGCGGACCTGATGTCGGGGGCGGGCGCCGGGCTGCGAGACTGGTGCCCATGCAGCGCATTGTGGTTCTGGCCGGGGGCATCGGCGGTGCCCGCTTTCTGCGCGGGCTCCGGTCCGCGGTGCCCGACGCGGAGATCACCGTCGTCGGCAACACCGGTGACGACATCCATCTGTTCGGCCTGAAGGTCTGTCCCGACCTCGACACCGTGATGTACACCCTGGGCGGGGGCATCCACGAGGAACAGGGCTGGGGACGGGCGGACGAGTCCTTCGTGGTGAAGGAGGAACTGGCCGCCTACGGCGTGGGCCCCGAGTGGTTCGGGCTGGGTGACCGGGACTTCGCCACGCACATCGTCCGCACCCAGATGATCTCCGCGGGGTATCCCCTCAGCGCCGTCACCGAGGCGCTGTGCGCGCGCTGGCAGCCCGGGGTGCGGCTGCTGCCGATGACGGACGACCGGGTCGAGACGCACGTGCTGATCGACGACCCGGACGCGGAGAACAGCGAGGGCGGCGCCGACGGCCAAGGCGGCAAGGGCGGTCGCAAGGCGGTGCACTTCCAGGAGTACTGGGTGCGGCTGCGGGCCTCCGTCGACGCACACGCCGTGGTGCCGGTCGGGGCCGACGCCGCCAAGCCGGCTCCGGGTGTGCTGGAAGCCATCGCCGGGGCCGACACCATTCTCTTCCCGCCGTCCAACCCCGTCGTCAGCATCGGCACGATCCTGGCTGTACCCGGCATCCGCGAGGCCATCGCCGACGCGGGCGTGCCCGTCGTCGGGCTCTCGCCGATCGTGGGCGACGCGCCGGTGCGCGGGATGGCGGACAAGGTGCTGGCGGCCGTCGGGGTGGAGACCAGCGCCGCGGCCGTCGCCACGCACTACGGCTCGGGGCTGCTGGACGGCTGGCTCGTCGACACGGTGGACGCAGGCACCGTCCAGGCCGTCGAAGACGCGGGCATCCGCTGCCGTGCCGTACCGCTGCTGATGCGCGACGAGCAGGCCACGTCTCAGATGGCGCGACAGGCGCTGGAGCTGGCCGAGGAGGTACGGGCGTGACCGCGGCGGTGACCACGGAGGCGGCCGGGACGACGGACACGGCTGAGGCCGCGGAGGCGACGGAGAGGGCGGGCGCCGACGAGAGCGTTCCCAGTACCTCGTACGAGGTGTGGGCGCTGCCCGGCATTCCGGAAGTGCTTCCCGGCGACGACCTGGTCGGGCTCGTGGTGGATGCCGCCGCTGCTCCCGGCGGGCGGGGGCTGGTGGACGGCGACGTGCTCGTCGTCACCTCGAAGATCGTGAGCAAGGCCGAGGGCCGCATTGTGCAGGCCGACGACCGTGAGGCCGCCATCGACGCCGAGACCGTACGTGTCGTCGCGCGGCGCGGTCCGGCGCGGATCGTGGAGTCCCGGCACGGCTTCGTGATGGCCGCCGCCGGGGTCGACGCCTCCAACACGCCGAAAGGCACCGTGCTGCTGCTGCCCGAGGACCCCGACGCCACGGCCCGGCAGATACGGGACGGGGTGCGGGAGGCGCTCGGCATCACCGTAGGCGTCGTCGTCACCGACACCTTCGGGCGGCCCTGGCGCGAGGGGCAGACCGATGTGGCGATCGGCGCCGCCGGGGTGCGGGTCCTGGAGGACCTGCGCGGCAGCGTCGATATGTACGGCAACCCGCTGGGGGTGACCGTCACCGCCGTCGGCGACGAACTGGCGGCGGCGGGCGAACTGGTCAAGGGCAAGGCGAGCGGGCTGCCGGTCGCGGTGGTGCGCGGGCTGTCCCACCATGTGCTGCCATGTGCGCCCGCGGACGAGCGGAGCGGCACCGGCCACGCGGAGACGGCACGGGCGCTGGTGCGCGAGGCCGCCAACGACATGTTCCGGCTGGGCACTTCGGAGGCCGTACGCGAAGCGGTGACACTGCGCCGGACCGTACGGGAGTTCACCGCGGAGCCGGTGGACGGACAGGCCGTACGGCGCGCGGTCGCCGCCGCCGTGACGGCTCCGGCGCCGCACCACACCACTCCGTGGCGGTTCGTCCTGCTGGAGAGCGCCGAGTCCCGGACCCGGCTGCTGGACGCCATGCGGGACGCCTGGATCGCCGATCTGCGCGGCGACGGCAAGAGCGAACAGAGCATCGCCAAGCGGGTCAAGCGCGGCGACGTACTGCGCAACGCGCCCTGTCTGGCCGTGCCCTGCCTGGTGATGGACGGCTCGCACACCTATCCGGACGACCGCCGCAACGCCGCCGAGCGGGAGATGTTCGTGGTGGCGACCGGCGCGGGCATCCAGAACTTCCTTGTCGCCCTGGCCGGGGAGCGGCTGGGCTCTGCCTGGATCTCCTCCACGATGTTCTGCCGCGACGTGGTGCGCGAGGTGCTCGATCTGCCCGCGGACTGGGACCCGATGGGCGCCGTCGCCATCGGCCACCCGGCGGCCCCGCCCCGGGAGCGCCCGGCGCGGTCCGCCGCGGACTTCGTCGTCGAGCGCTGACCCGCGCTCCCGCAGCCTTACAGCGGGGCTATGTTCCCCACCGGGAAGCGGGGCTGACGGCGCGGCATGCGCGGGCCGCCCAGCAGGATGAGACGGCCGGCGCGGTGCCGCTGTCCCTCGTAGGGGGCCAGCAGCTCCAGCATGCCGTCGTCGTCGGTGCCCCGGGCGCCGGTGAGGGCGTAGCCGATCAGGCGCGGCAAATGCAGATCTCCGACCGTGATGGCGTCCGGCTCCCCGTTCGAGCGCTGCAGGACCTCGGCCGCCGTCCAGGGGCCGATGCCGGGGATGGCCTGGAGCCGGGCCAGCGCGGCTGGGAGGTCCATGTGTGCCGCCTCCTCCATCCGGCCGGCCCGCTGGAGGGCGCGCAGGATCGCGGCGGAGCGCTTCTGGTCGACACCGGCGCGGTGCCACTCCCAGGAGGGGATGCGCAGCCAGTCGCGGGGGTGCGGCATCACCCAGAGGTTCGGGTGCGGTCCCGGGGCGCGCTCGCCGAACCGGCGGACGAGCAGCAGCCAGGCGCGGTACGCCTCCTCGGTGGTGATCTTCTGTTCCAGGACGCTGGGGATCAGCGCCTCCAGCACCCGCCCCGTACGGATGAGCCGCAGCCCGGGGTTGCGGCGGTGCGCCTCGTAGGCGATGTCGTGGTGCGGGACGAAGGCGTCCGGGTCGTCCTCGGCGCCGAGCAGTGCGGGCAGGCCGTCCAGCAACCACGCTGCCCCCGGCCCCCATGCCTGAGCACATACGACACCGTGCGTGCCGCCCTGCTGGATGCCCACCCGGAGCGTCGCCGGACCGTCCGGGGTGCGGGTGCCGCGCCAGATCGTGCCGCCCTCGGTGCGGTACGTCGGGTCGTACGGGCCCCGGCGCAGCACGCGCAGGTTGCCGTACAGGTCGTACGGACCCGGCGGGGTCCAGGTGCGGGTGAGTGACACGGGCAGCAAGATTACGGGCCGGCACTGACAGCCCCGCCGCCCGGTTGCTGGAGGGCTACTGGTCCGAGGAGAAGCGCACCGCGCCGGCCGGTATCCGGGCGTCGCACCACACGCGGATGCCGCCGCGCAGTTCGTTGCCCTCGCCGATGACGGCCCCGTCCCCGATGACCGCGCCGTCCAGCACGGTGTCGGCCCCGATGCGCGCGCCCGCGCCGATCAGCGAGTCGCGGATCCGCGCTCCGGGTGCCACTACCGCACCGTCCAACAGTGCGCTGCCGTCGATCCGGGCCCCGGCTCCGACCTCGGCTCTCGCCCCGGCGACTGTTCCACCGGTCAGCTTCGCGTCCCCCGCCACTGCTGCGCTCTCCAGTATGAGCCGCTCACCGCATCTGCCCGGTACGGCGGGCGAGGGGGCACGGCCCAGTACGAGGTCGGCGGAGCCGCGTACGAACGACTCGGGGGTGCCCAGGTCGAGCCAGTAGGTCGAGTCGACCATGCCGTGCAGCTGCGCTCCGGCCGCCAGCAGCCCGGGGAAGGTCTCCCGCTCCACCGAGACGGGCCGCCCCGCGGGGATGGTGTCGATGACGGAACGGGTGAAGACGTAGGCACCGGCGTTGATCTGGTCGGTGACGATCTCCTCCGGCGTCTGCGGCTTCTCCAGGAACGCCGTCACGCGGCCCGTGCTGTCCGTCGGGACGAGCCCGAAGGCGCGCGGGTCGGTCACCCGCGTCAGATGCAGCGAGACATCGGCACCGGCCTGGGTGTGCCGGCCGACCAGGGCACGGATGTCGAGGCCGGAGAGGATGTCGCCGTTGAAGACGAGTACCGGTTCGTCGGGACGCGAGTAGAGCCGGGAAGCGACATTGCGGATGGCTCCGCCGGTGCCGAGCGGCTCCTCCTCGGTGACGTACTCCAGGTGCAGTCCCAGCTGGGACCCGTCTCCGAAGTACGGCTCGAAGACCTCGGCGAGGTAGGAGGTGGCCATCACCACGTGGTCGACGCCTGCGGCGCGGGCCCGGGCCAGCTGGTGGCTGAGGAAGGGCACGCCTGCGGCGGGGACCATCGGCTTGGGGGTGTTCACCGTGAGCGGACGCAGCCGGGTGCCCTTGCCCCCGACCAGAAGGATCGCTTCTGTCACCTGTTGTCTCTGCTTCCTGCCGGGGTCCGCCGACCGCCCTTCGGGTGGCCGCCGGACAGTGTATGCAGACACGTACGGACGCGTGGGCGGCCCCTTACGCCTGTCCCCGGCAGACGCCGTCGGCGGCTCGGCGGTTCACCGGCCCGGCTGCTGAGCCGTTGGCCGGGCCGGTGACTCAGCGGCCTTGCAGGCGTGCCGCCGCGGTGCGGATCGCGCCGAGCTTGCCGTAGAGACGGGCGCCGGGGCACTCGGTGACATACCCGTCCTTGTGCCCGGAGACCGTATGGAACCTGATCTTGCTTCCCTTCCTGAACTTGTTGCCGCCGCCGGATTTGAGCCAGGTCTTCTTGCCCGCGCTGACGCCGAAGAGGCCCAGCTTCCAGGCGCTGAGCCGGGCGATGGCTTTGACGGCGCGCTTGGGCGGCTTCTTCTTGTCGAAGGAGCCGAGGACGGCGATTCCTGTGCTGTTGGTGTTGAACCCGTAAGTGTGGGCTCCCATCACCGGCTTGGCCACACCGCCGGCCCGGCCTTCGTAGATGGTTCCGCACCTGTCGACCAGGAAGTTGTAGCCGATGTCCCGCCACTTGCTGCTCTTGACGTGGTAGCGGTACATCGCGCGAATGATGGAGGGCACCTGACGGCACGCGTAGGCGTTCGTCATGGCGGTGTGGTGCACGAAGGCGGCCTTCACGGTCTTGGTGTAGGCGTATCCGGCCTCGCGGAGCTTCTCGTCGGCGCCCCAGCCCTTTCGGGTGACGATGCGCGGGCGGGGACCGACGAGCGACTGGGTGGTTGGGTACTGGGCC
Source organism: Streptomyces sp. 3N207 (assembly GCF_052246355.1). Lineage (NCBI taxonomy): Bacteria > Bacillati > Actinomycetota > Actinomycetes > Kitasatosporales > Streptomycetaceae > Streptomyces > Streptomyces sp. 3N207. Next base: position 26,237 of record NZ_JBQQBV010000014.1, read on the forward strand.
TGGGTCGCGTCCTTGGAGAGCTCAGGCAGTACGGCGCCGCTCGCGACCTGGGGGCTCGCGGCGCCGGTGCCGGTGTCGGCGCCTGTGCCGGTGCCGGTGTCGGCGCCTGTGCCGGGTTCCGTTCCGGGCTCGGTCCCGGGTTCGGTTCCGGGTTCGGTTCCGGGCTCTGACTTGGGCTCGGCCGCGGGATCGGTTCCCGGTTCGGTTCCGGGGTCGGTCCCCGGTTCCTTTCCGGTTCCGGCTTCGTCGGCGCCGGAACCCGCCGCCGCGTTGTCCCGTGCCCCGTCATTGGGTGCTCCGCCTGTGCCGGGCGCCTTGTCGGGGCCGGGGGTCTCGCCCGCTCCCGGGTCGACCAGTTCCAGGCGGAGCCCTTCCGGCAGCGGCTGGTGAGGGGCGGATCCCTCGGGCAGGATGCGGGCCTCGACGCCGTCGGAGGGCCCGACCCACAGCGGGGCCGTCGTGCCCCGGGCCTGACGGCCCTCTCCGGTGTCCCGTGCCTCGCCGGGGTGGACGTCCAGTTGCTGCCACCCCGACCAGCGGCCGGTGTCCGCATTACGCGTGCGGACCTGGAAGCGCCCCGGCAACTGTTCGTCCGCGCGGTCCCAGACGGCGCCCACCAGGGAGTACGGGTGCACCGTACGGGCCGGGAGGCGTGCCGCTGAGCGTGGGTCACCCGGCCCACGGGCCCCGGCCGACCCCTCGGCCGACTCGCTGAAGGAGAGCGACTGGGTGTGGCCGGGGACCCCGGACGGGGCGGAAGGAGAGTTCGACGACAAGGAGGAAGACGAGGACGACAAGGCAGTCGAGGCAGTCGAGGCAGCCGAGGAAGCCCGGGGGGCCGTGGAGGGGGACAGCGCGGCTGCCGTGGCGAGGGGGGTGAGCGGCAGCAGAAGGGCCGCCGCACTCGCGACACCGATCGATTGAGCGAGATTTGCACGCATACCCGTGATCATGGACATATGTGATCATTCCTGTCTATTGACGCACCGCCAGCTGGGCGCCCGCGTACGCTTGCGCGAATGAACGACTCCGATCGCACCCCCGCCGACCTGCTGCGGATCGCGCTGTCCGATGACCCGTCACGTCCCTTGGTGACCTACTACGACGACGCCACGGGTGAGCGTGTCGAGCTGTCCGTGGCGACGTTCGCCAACTGGGTGTCGAAGACCGCGAACCTCCTTCAGGACGAGCTCTCGGCCGAGCCGGGCGACCGGCTCGCGCTGCTGCTGCCCGCGCACTGGCAGACCGCCGTCTGGCTGCTGGCCTGCTCCTCGGTGGGCGTTGTCGCCGAGCTGGGTGGCGACGCCGCCCGCGCCGACCTCGCGGTGAGCGGGCCGGACACGCTGGAGGCGGCCCGCACCTGCTCCGGCGAGCGGGTGGCCCTCAGCCTGCGGCCGATGGGCGGGCGGTTTCCGCAGCCGCCGGAGGGGTTCATGGACTACGCGGTGGAGGTACCGGGACAGGGCGACCAGTTCGCCCCGTACGTTCCCGTTGATCCGGAAATGCCCGCGCTGGTGCTGCCCGGGGGCAGTGAGCTGACGGGCGCTCAGGTGGTGGAACGGGCGCGGGAGGATGCCGCGGCGCGCGGGCTGGGGCCTGGCGCGCGGCTGCTGTCGGCGCTGCCGTACGACGGCTGGGACGGCATCAGTGCGGGGCTGCTGGCGCCGCTGGCGGCGGGCGGGTCGGTGGTGCTCGCACCGCGGCTGGAGCGACTGGACGCCGCTTCTCTCGAACAGCGCAAGGAGAACGAGCGGGTGACGCACACCGCCGGGTGATGTCCCCGGCCGAGCGGACACCCACCCTGGCCTGCGGACCGGTGGTCCGTACAACCTTGCGAGCGCTTCGGGCGTCTGTCTTCGTGACCGGCGCACCCGTACGTGTGTACGCCCTGTACTCCGTGTGCTCCGGTGTCGCCGCCACCCGAGGGATGAACAGCCGTGACCGATTCCGGCACCACCGAAGCCGATCCCGATGCGTCCAGCACGGCTTCCGCCCGCCCTCATGGGCGCCGCTGGCTCCGCTGGACCGCGCTGGGCGCCTCGGTGCTCGTCCTCGCCGTCGCCGCCACCGGCTGGTCCCTCTACCGGAAGCTGGACGCGAACATCCGTACCGACTCGGGCACCGCACAGGCGCTGGCGCCGTACGAGAAGGAGCGCCCCGTGCCGGTACGGGCGGCGGGTGAGGCGCGCAACATTCTCCTCCTCGGCTCGGACAACCGCGGCGACGGCAACGGCGCCTACGGCCGTGACGAGGGCAGCCAGCGCTCGGACACCGCGATCCTGCTGCACATAGGGGCCGACGGGCGCAGCGCGACGGGAATGTCGATACCGCGCGATCTGATGGTGCACATCCCGGACTGCCGGCGGCCGGACGGTTCGCTCAGCCGCGCACAGTTCGCACAGTTCAACTGGGCGTTCCAGACGGGCGGCGCGGCCTGCGCCATCCGTACGGTGGAAAAGATGACGGACATCCGCGTCGATCACCACCTGGTCGTGGACTTCCGCGGCTTCAAGAAACTGGTGGACGCGGTGGGTGGGGTGGAAGTCTGTCTGGCGGAGCCGGCGCACGACCGGGAGGCGAAGCTTGATCTGCCGGCCGGGCGGCAGACGCTGGACGGTGAGGACGCACTCGGATACGTCCGGGCGCGTCATGGCCTGGGCAACGGCAGCGACACGCAGCGCATCGACCGGCAGCAACGATTCCTGGGATCTCTGGTGAAGAAGGTGCGCAGCAAGGGAGTACTACTGAACCCGACGCGGGCCTATCCCGTACTTGATGCTGCAACCTCGTCATTGACTGCGGATTCCGGTCTTGATTCCCTCTCGGAACTGTACGAACTGGCGCGGAGCATCCGGGATATCCCGGAAGACCACATCCGTTTTCTTACGGTGCCGAGACAGTCGTACGAACTGGACATCAACCGTGACGAGCTGGTGCAGCCCGACGCCGACGAGCTCTTCACCACACTGCGCGAGGACCGACCGGTGCGGGTGACGGACGGGGGTGCGGAGAAGGAGGACGGAAAGCAGAAGCAGGACGGGTCGTACCGCGGGACGACGGGGGACCTGGACATCTGCGCGAACGAATGACGCTGGGAATGAGGCGAATTGACCGTTTCTGGTCGTACTGAATTTGTCACCGGCGTCGCTAGCCGCAGAACCTGCCGGATAGTGTGAGCGCTCCGGTCGGCCCCGGGGCGGCATCAGCAGCCGGTTCTATGGAGGACTTTCGCAATCGTGGACGCGCAAGGCCGTGGGCAGGCGGGAGATGTCGATCCCGCAGATCAGTGGGTGTTCAACCCGAACACCGGCAGCTACGAGCTGCGACTGAACCCCGTCGCCGACGACTCTCAGAGTCGATACGGCTCCCGTCGCACCTCCGCCCCGCGCCAGAGAAGTACTTCCCCCGGCGAGAGCGCGACTACACCTGCCGAGCCCGGCGCCGGGGAGCGCCCGGGCGGGCGGGCCGGCGACCGGGCGCGTGCCCGCGCCGGGGAACGCTCCGGTGAGCGTGCCGGCGACCGCCCCGGGTCCCGCTCGGCGCGGCGCGCCGAGTCCCGGCTTCCCTCCCAGCGGCGGGGCCGCGCCGCCGATCGGGCCGGCTCCGACGGCAAGGGCACCGGCCGGGGGCGCAGGAAGGCCAAGCGGCGGCTCTCGGGCAAGCAGAAGGCGCTCCGTATCGGCGGCGGCATCGTCGGCTTCGCGCTGGTGGCCGGGTGCGTCAGCGGCTACGTCTGGTACCAGCGGCTGAACGGCAACATCAACAGGGTCGACGTCGGTGAGAACAACCCCGCGGTCAAGAACGGCCCGGTCAACATCCTGGTCATCGGCACCGACGCCCGCTCGGGAAAGGGCAACACCGGCTACGGGGACAAGGGCAGCGTCGGCCACGCGGACACCACGTTCCTCTTCCACGTCTCCAAGGACCGTTCCAACGCCACCGCGCTGTCCATCCCGCGCGACATGATCACCGACATCCCCAAGTGCGAGCTCCGGGAGAACGGCCGCGTCAAGAAGACCATCCGCGCCGAGGAGCAGGTGCGCTTCAACACGAGCCTGGGGCAGGAGGAGCGGGACCCGGGCTGCACCTGGCGCACCGTCGAGAAGCTGACCGGGGTGGAGATCGACCACTTCATGATGGCGGACTTCAACGCCGTCAAGCAGCTGTCCACAGCGGTCGGCGGCGTCGAGGTCTGCACGGCCAAGCCGATAAAGGACCCCAAGTCGCATCTGAACCTGAAGGCGGGCAAGCACACCGTCAAGGGCGAGCAGGCCCTCGCGTTCGTACGGACCCGGCATGCGGTGGGCTTCGGCAGCGACCTGGACCGGATCAAGCTCCAGCAGCAGTTCCTCAGCTCGATGATCCGCAAGATGAAGTCCGGTGACACGCTCACCAGCCCGTCCAAGCTGCTCGACCTCAGCGACGTGGCGACCAAGGCGCTGACGGTGGACGACGGCATCGGCAGCGTCAAGAAGCTGATGGCCCTGGCGAACGACCTGAAGCGGGTGAACGTCAAGAACATCACGTTTGCCACGGTTCCGGTCGTCGACAACCCGAACGACCCGGCCACGGTCGTCCTCAACAAGCAGAAGGCCCAGCCGCTGTTCAAGATGGTCCAGCAGGACAAGTCCATGACGGGGAAGGCCAAGAAGCAGGCGGCGGCCAAGCCGAAGGCGAAGAAGGCCCCCGCGTCCAAGGTGAACGTGTCCATCCTCAACGGTGGCGGCCCCTCCGGCGCGGCGGCCACGACAGCGGACTACCTGCTGAACAAGGGCGCGGGCAGCGCGGCGTCCGGCGGCAACGCGCCGCAAGAGCTGGAGAAGACCCGGCTGGAGTTCGCCCCCTCGAAGGAGGGCGAGGCGGCCAGGCTGGCCGTCATGCTGAAGCTGCCGGCCTCCGCGCTGAAGAAGTCCGACAGCCTGGGCAAGAGCATGGCGCTGACGCTGGGCAGGGACTTCACGGCGCCGGGCAAGCCGCTCGGCGCACCCGACAAGGCACCTTCCGGAGTCGAGAAGGTCAATGCCAACGACAAGAAGGTGTGTGCTAAGTGACTCCGACCCCTCCGGTCCGTCCCGCCAGGCGGCCGAGGGCAGCACAACCTGAACATCTCGGGGAGGTCCCGTGCGGCAGAACGACACCGACGGCGGCAGGGAGGCGCAGCGCGGCGCCCCCTCCGCCGCCGACCGCGGCTGGGACGAGAGCCTGTACGAGGAGCACCCGGCGCAGCAGGGCCCGAACCCCGAGAACGTATCCGTATCCGCTTACCGGCCCGGGAGCGGTGGCGAGCGCGGTCGCCGGCGCAGGCAGCCCGGCGGGGGCACGAACGGCGCCGCGGCCAGATCCGGCAAGGCCGGCGAGAGCGCTGCGGCGGTGAGCCGGGCCAAGCGGCCGAGCCGAGGCAGGCGCCTGCTGCGCTGGTCCGCCGCCGTCCTCTCGGTACTCATACTCGGCACCGCGGGAGCGGGCTATCTCTACTACCAGCACCTCAACGGCAATCTCAACAAGGACGAGCTGAACCTCGGGGACAACAAGCTCCACCGGTCCGACCCCAACGCCGCGGGCCAGACTCCGATGAACATCCTGCTGCTGGGCTCCGACTCACGTGCCTCGAAGGAGAACGTGCGGCTCGGCGGCTCCCGCGCCGACCGCGACCGCCCGCCGCTGGCGGACGTACAGATGCTGCTGCACGTCTCGGCCGACCGGAGCAACATGTCGGTCCTCTCGGTGCCTCGTGACACCAGGACGACGATTCCCAAGTGCACCGACCCGGACGACGGGAAGGTCTATCCGGAGACGACCGACAGGATCAACGCCAGCCTCCAGCACGGCGGCCCGGGCTGCACCGTGGCCACCTGGGAGGAGATGACGGGCATCCCGATCGACCACTTCATGATGATCGACTTCTCGGGTGTGGTCTCCATGGCCGACGCGGTCGGCGGTGTGCCGGTGTGTGTCGACAAGAACATCCACGACCCCAAGTCGAAGCTGAAGCTGAAGAAGGGCAGTTCGGTCGTCAAGGGCGAGCAGGCGCTGCACTGGCTGCGCACCCGGCACGGCTTCGGCGACGGTACGGACATCGGCCGCGCCAAGGCGCAGCACATGTACATGAACTCGATGGTGCGCCAGCTCAAGGCGGGCACCAAGCTGACCGATCCGGGCAAGCTGCGCGGCCTGGCGGAGGCCGCCACCAAGGCGCTCACCGTCGACAAGGGCATCGGCTCGGTCAAGAAGCTCTACGACCTGGGCAACGACCTCAAGCGCGTACCCACCAAGCGCATCACCATGGCCACCATGCCGTGGGAGTACGGGTCCGGCGGCAGCTATGTGCTGCCCAAGAAGAACGACTCGGACCAGATCTTCTCCCTCATCCGCCACGATGTGGCGCTGGACGGTAAGGACAAGAAGAAGGCGGAGGCCAGCAAGTCCGCGCAGCCCACGGAGCCGTCGCAGCCGAAGGCCGAGATCCAGGTCAGCGTGATGAACGGCACCGGTACCGCGCTCCAGCAGCCGGTCTCCGGCCGGGCGAGCGTCGTCGCGGGAGCCCTGGCCCGCAAGGGCTTCAGCCAGGCCACGGCGGACCAGACGCCGCAGTCACGGGCGGACACCACCATCAGCTACCCGCGCGAGGAGCAGCGCGGCGACGCCCTGGCCGTCGCCAAGGCGCTGGGTGTCCCGGAGCGGCTGGTCAAGCACTCCACGGGTGTGCAGAGCGTCACCCTCATCGTCGGCACCGACTGGCGGGACGGCACGGTCTACCCCAAGAGCGACAAGGGCGGCGACGGCAAGAAGGACGACCAGAAGGCACCGGACAGCGCGGACGCGCTGCGCGGGGACAACAAGAAGGCGTGCATGGAGGTCAACCCGAGCTACACGTGGTGACGCTCCCCACGTGGCCGAGGACAGACGTAAGCGGACAGACGGCCAGACGTAAGGGGCGCCCTCCAGGGAGAGCGCCCCTTACTTTCGTCTGTCCGCTACTGAATTGCGGGAACCGGCTGACGGCGGCTCGCGATGACCTTGCGGGCGAGCTTCTTCGGGCTCGTCAGGAAGCCCCACCCCCAGGACATGTGCATGGTGGCGAGCGCGACGGGGATCTGGGCACGGGCCTTCAGCGGCAGTCCCCGCCCCGCGGGCAGCGAACCGGCGACGATGGCCGCCAGATAGCCCCCGGGCACCAGCAGCCCCCACGGGGTGACGGCGACGCCCACCGCAAGGCCCGCCGCGATGGCGCACACGGCGACCGGCGGCGCCAGGTAGCGCAGGTTGATGGAGCCCGCGTGGTAGCGGGCCACCACGTGCCGCCAACGGCCGTAGTTGCGGTACTGCTTGGCCAGGGCCCGCATGCTGGGCCGGGGCCGGTAGGAGACCCGGAGCTCGGGCGAGAACCAGACCAGCCCGCCCGCCTCGCGGATGCGGAAGTTCAGCTCCCAGTCCTGGGCGCGGATGAACTCCTCGTTGTAACCGCCCTGCTGCTCCAGCACGTCGCGGCGGAAGACTCCCAGATAGACCGTCTCGGCCTCGCCAGCTGTGCCGCCGGTGTGGAAGGCGGCGTTGCCCACACCGATCTTCGAGGTCATCGCCGCCGCAACAGCGTGCTCCCAGGCGTTCTCGCCCTCGGCGTGCATGATGCCGCCGACGTTGGCCGCGCCGGTCTCCTCCAGGAGCCGTACGGCCGTGGCGATGTAGTCGGCCGAGAGCATGCCGTGCCCGTCGACGCGCACCACCACCGGATGGCGGGACGCCTTGATCGCGGCGTTCAGACCGGCCGGGGTACGGCCCGTGGGGTTGGGCACCGTGTGCACGCGGGGATCTTCGGCGACCAGCTCGGCGGCGATCTCGTCCGTGCGGTCCGTGGAGGGCCCCAGCGCGATGACCACCTCCAGTTCACCGTCGTAGCGCTGCTCCAGGATGTGCCGCACCGAGCTGCGCAGATGCCGCTCCTCGTTGAGGACCGGCATGATCACGGAGACGGGAGGCTGGGCTGCGTCCGGGGAGGAGTCCGGGGAAGGACGTCGGTTCTCGCGAGTCACGGCGCTCACGTTACCGCGATCGGGCGAACTGTCCGTACGTACGCGCTCCTCCGGCAGCCGGTCCGGGGACGCGACGGCGTGTACTCACGATCCGCAGATCGTACCGGCATACAGTGTGGGAACTCTAAGTGACGAAATCGTCACTCTGAGTACTGTTTCTGTTCACACTCCCTCTGTGGAAGGTGGCCACCGTTGCCTCGTCGCGCCTCCTCCCCCCACAAAGGCCCGCGCTGGGGCCTGCGGATCGCCACGGGCACCTCCGTGCTGTTGCTGGCCGCCGGCGGCATCGGGCACACGATGGTGACAGGGCTGAGCGCGGACGTGCGCAGAGTCGACCCGTTCCATGGTCTCGACAGCCGCCCCAAGAGTGACAACGGCATCAACTTCCTCGTCGTCGGCACCGACCGGAGGGACGGACTCTCGGCGGGCCAGAAGGAGACGTACAAGCTCGGCGGCACGGCCTGCGACTGCACGGACACGATGCTGCTGGTGCACCTCTCCGGCGACCGGGACCGGGCCACCGTCGTCAGCCTCCCCCGCGACACCTACACCCGGCTGCCCCCGCACAAGGACCGGGCAACCGGCAAACGGGTGGCCGGGCGGTCCGCGAAGCTCAACGCCGCCTACACGGCCGGCGGCGCCCCTCTGACCGTACGGGCCGTGGAGAAGCTGACCGATGTGCACGTCGACCACTACTTGGAGGTCGACTTCACCAGCTTCATGAGCACCGTGGATGTGCTGGGCGGCGTGCCGGTCTGTACGACCGAACCGCTCAAGGACAGCTACTCGGGTCTCGATCTGCCCAAGGGCACCAACAAGCTGAGCGGTGGAGAGGCACTCCAGTACGTACGGGCGCGGCATCTGGACGGCGGCTCGGACCTGAGCCGGATGAAGCGCCAGCAGCACTTCCTCGCCTCGTTCATCTCACGGGCCACCGACACCGGGGTGCTGATGAACCCGGTGCGCTTCAACAAGGTCGCCGCCACCTTGCTGGAGTCCGTACGCGCCGACCAGGGCTTCGGCACCGAGCAGATGATGGCCCTGGGGCAGGCGATGCGCGGCTTCCGCCCGGCGTCCTCGGAGTTCGCCTCCGTGCCCCTGGCCGACGCCGACCACCAGGTACCCGGCCTCGGCTCGACGGTCAAATGGGACGCGGGCAAGGCGACCGAACTCTTCGAAGCGCTGCGCGAGGACCGGCCGCTCTCCGCGCCGCCGACGCCACCCGGGCGAGGCGGCCGGCCGCAGGTCGCAGTCGCCCCGCGCAACATCAGCGTCGAGGTCGCCAACGCCACCGGACGGCAGGGGCTCGGGGCCCGGACCGACCGGAAGCTGCGCGGCCTCGGCTTCGCCACCACCGGCGTGCCCGCCAACGCCCCGCACACCGGGCGCGGCCGTACGACGATCACCTACGACCCCCGCTGGGACCGCTCCGCCCGTTCCCTGGCCGCAGCGCTGCCCGGAGCAAAGCTGGTGAAGGCCGAACACCGGGGCGCCCGGATGAAGGTCACGGTCGGCGACCCGTACCAGCCCGTGCGCCCCGTCCGCCCCCCGGCCGGGAACAGCAGCCCCGGCGAGGCCCCGATGCGGGGGGACGAGGTCGACTGCGAGTAGTCGCTGCCGCCCCGGCCCCGCCCTCCCGCCGATGACGGGGCGGCGTCACCCCGCGGAGCGGGTGGCGCGGAGTTCCTTGATGGCGCGGCGGCGGGCCAGCCGGTGGGTCCGCCGGATCTGCGCCTCCTGGTAGCGGCGCCGGTCCGCGTCGGTCTCGGGTATCACCGGCGGGACGGACCGCGGCTTGCCGTTCTCGTCGATCGCCGCGAAGACGAGATAGGCGGAGCCGACCTGGGTGGCGGGCGTCGACTCGTTCCAGCGCTCGGCCAGCACCCGCACACCGACCTCCATGGAGGTCCGCCCGGTCCAGTTGACCTGCGCTTTCACATGAACGAGATCGCCCACCCGGACCGGTTCGAGGAAGACCATCTCGTCCATGGAGGCGGTGACGGCCGGGCCCTCCGAATGGCGCCCCGCGACGGCACCGGCCGCATCGTCGGCCAGCTTCATGATCACGCCGCCGTGCACGGTCCCGAGCAGGTTGGTGTCGCTCGCCGTCATGATGTGGGACAGGGTCGTGCGGGAGGCGGCCGTCGGCTTGCCCGGGAGCTCGCCGTGTGCCGTGTGCGCCTGGTGGGTCATGACCACCACCTTATGCGCGGGGAACAAGCTCCTCAGAGCGAAGCATTTTGCATCAGAACTGCTACAGCCTCACACCGAAGCGGTACCCACCCTGTGTTCCTCCGTCCGGGTGCAGGCACACTGCGGTGCATGAATGAGTGGCCCGATGGTTGGAACGACAGCTCGCGGGGCCGGGAAGGTCGTGGCCGCGACGCGTCCCGTCCCGACCCCACACGTGTCATGCCCCATACATCGGCCCCTGGTGTCCCCCCGCAGACCCGAGGCCCGGGCCAGGGTCCCGGTTACGGCCAGGGAGGGCCCGGTCACGACCCCGGTTACGGTCAGCCGCAGGACGGCTACGACTCCGGCTACAGCGAGGGCCAGGTCTACGGCGGTGGCCGGGGCGGCGGTCGCGGCGACTACGACGACCGGCCCCGGCCGGACTGGCGCCGCCGCACCAAGTGGACGTTGATCACACTTGTGGTCGTCGTGCTCGCATGGTCGATCGGCACCTATTTCTGGGCCGACTCCAAGCTGCGCCGTGAGGTGGATCTCAGCATCGTCGAGGACCGCCCCGAGGGCGGTGACGGCACCAACTACCTCATCGTCGGCTCGGACAGCCGCGAAGGCATGAGCGACGAGGAGAAGCAGAAGCTGCACACCGGCGGGCCCACCGACGAGGGCCGTACCGACTCGATCATGATCCTGCACGTCGGCAGCAACGGGAACACCATGATCTCCCTGCCGCGCGACTCGGACGTCGAGGTTCCCTCCTTCACCGGGTCCGAATCCGGCGATCACTACCCGGCGCGGGGCAAGCACACGAAGATCAACGCGACCTACGCGATGGACGGGCCCGAGCTGCTGGTCCGTACGGTCGAGCACAACACCGGGCTGAAGATCGACCACTACGCGGAGATCGGCTTCGGCGGCTTCGCGAAGATCGTGGACTCGGTCGGCGGCGTGGAGATGGACATTCCGCGCGACATCAAGGACGAGAAGTCCGGCGCTGACTTGAAGAAGGGCAAGCAGACCCTCAACGGTCAGGAAGCCCTCGCCTACGTCCGCACCCGGTACGCGCTGCCCGGCAGCGACCTGGACCGCACCAAGAACCAGCAGAAGTTCCTCTCCGCGCTGGCCAACCAGACCGCGACGCCGAGCACCGTCCTCAACCCGTTCAAGCTCTACCCGACCATGGGCGCCGGCCTGGACACCCTCAAGGTCGACAAGGACATGAGCCTGTGGAACGTCGCCTCGATGTTCTGGGCCATGAAGGGTGTCTCGGGTGGCGAGGGCAAGTCGATGAACATGCCGATCGCCGGTCCGGCGCCGGGCGGCAATCTCCAGTGGGACAAGGCGAAGGTCAAGCAGCTCGTCAGCCAGCTCAACAACGACGAGAAGGTCACGGTGACGTCCGACCGCTGAGGCGCGACCGCCCGCCGCTGAGGCGCGGCATGTGATCCGAGCACTGTGCGGCCAGGCCCTGCATACGGGGCCTGGCCGCAGTGTTTCCTGGCTGCTGCTCCCGCCCGGCTCAGCGGTCGCACATACACAGGCAGAAGGGGTGCCCCGCGGGGTCGAGATAGACGCGCCAGTCGCGCGCACCGTCCCCGTCGCCCTGGAGCAGCCGCGCGCCCAGGGCCAGCACCTCCTGCTCGGCCTCCTCGATCCGCGCCCGCGGCACGTCCAGGTCGAGATGGAACTGCTGCGAGTGCTCCTCGCTCGGCCACTGCGGCGGGATGAACCCCGGCGCCTGCTGGAACGCCAGCCGCCTGCGGCCTTCCTCGTCGAGCACCTCCGTCCACTCGCTGTCGCTCTCCGGGTCGATCTTCCAGCCCAGCATCTGTGCGTAGAACTCGGCCAGACGCCCGGTGTCGGGGCAGTCCAGCACGACAACGCCCATCTTGGGGATGGCCATCGTGAATCCTCTCTCGGTCACTCGCCATCTGCGGCTGCGGTGCGGTTACCGCTATACGGGTTCTAGCGGTAACGACTTCGGTTACCTCATGATGGCCTTGCACCGGTAACGTCGCAAGAGTGGGAGACAGACAAGCGCCGGAACCACTCCTTTTGGTGCAGGAGTTGGCGAACACCCTGGACATCGAGTCCGGTACGGACCGCCTCGCCACGCCGGAGGATCTGGACCGGTTCGCCGACGACCACGAGTTGACGCGGTTCCGGCTGGACGAACCCGATCTGGCGGGGCTGCGTGAGCTCCGCGAGGCGCTGCGTGCCGCCTGCCTGGCCCACACGGGCGCTCCGGTGCCGCCGGAAGCGGCCGAAGCGCTGGAGCGGCACCTGCGCGCGGCACCGCTCGCCCTGCGGATCGGTGCCCAGGGCGAGGCCGCATTGGAGGCCGCTCCGGGCCTCGCGGGCCTCCCCGCGCTGACCGCCCATCTGGCCGCCCGCATCGCCACCGCGGCGGGCGACGGTAGCTGGCAGCGCCTGAAGGCGTGCGAAGCGCACGACTGCCAATGGGTCTACTACGACCGCAGCCCGGCCGGCCGCAGCCGCTGGTGCACCATGGCGGTCTGCGGCAGCCGCGCGAAAATGCGCACCTATCGAGCGCGCCGCGCCCGATAGCACTCCGGGAGAGGGCGCCTTCAGGGGCGGGTGTGCGGGATCACATCGTGGGCCGCCCGAGGGCGCGGAAGACCCAGCCCTCCTTGCGCCAAAGCGAGGGATCGAGCGTGTTGCGGCCGTCGAGAATATGGCGGGTGGCGACGACGTCACCCACCCGCGCCGGGTCGAGCTCCTTGAACTCGGACCACTCCGTCAGGTGCAGCACCACATCGGCCCCGCGGGCGGCGTCCAGGGCGCTGTCCGCGTAGCCCAGCGTGGGGAAGACGGCCCGCGCGTTCGCCATGCCCTTCGGGTCGTACACCGTCACCTGCGCGCCCTGGAGGTGCAGCTGGCCCGCGACGTTGAGTGCGGGCGAGTCGCGTACGTCGTCGGAGTCGGGCTTGAAGGTGGCGCCCAGGACGGCGATGCGCTTGCCCAGCAGCGCGCCGCCCAGCGCGTCGCGTGCCAGCTCGACCATCTGGGCGCGGCGGCGCATGTTGATGGAGTCGACCTCGCGCAGAAAGGTGAGCGCCTCGGAGGCGCCCAGCTCACCGGCGCGGGCCATGAAGGCGCGGATGTCCTTGGGCAGGCAGCCGCCGCCGAAGCCGATCCCGGCGCGGAGGAACTTGTGGCCGATGCGGTCGTCGTAGCCGATGGCCTCCGCAAGCTTCACGACGTCGCCGCCCGCGGCCTCGCAGACCTCGGCCATGGCGTTGATGAAGGAGATCTTCGTGGCCAGGAACGAATTGGCGGAGGTCTTCACCAGCTCGGCCGTCGGGAAGTCGGTGACCAGGAACGGTGTGCCCTCGCTGATGGGCCGCGCGTACACCTCCCGCAGCAGCCCCTCGCCGCGCGGCCCGCCGACTCCGACGACGATGCGGTCGGGGTGCAGGGTGTCCTTGACGGCGAAGCTCTCCCGCAGGAACTCGGGGTTCCAGGCCAGCTCGGCCTCCTCGCCCGCGGGCGCCAGCCCGGTGATCCGGGCCGCGAGCCGCTCCGCGCTGCCGACCGGAACGGTCGACTTGCCGACGACGAGCGCGGGCCCGTGCAGATGCGGCGCGAGGGAGTCGACGGCACGCTCGACGTAGCTCATGTCGGCGGCGAACTCGCCGTGCTTCTGCGGGGTGTTGACGCATACGAAGTGGACGTCACCGAAGGCGCCGATCTCCTCCCAGGAGTCGGTGAAGCGCAGCCGCCCGGTGGACCCCTCGACGCCGGCCACATGGGCCCGCAGCAGTTCCTCCAGGCCCGGCTCGAACATGGGCGCCTGCCCCTGCTCCAGCTTGCGCATCTTCTCCGGGACGACATCCAGGCCCAGCACCTCGAAGCCCAGCTCGGCCATGGCGGCCGCGTGGGTGGCGCCGAGATAGCCGAGGCCAATCACGGTGATCTTGGGCGAGGCCATGCGGGTAGCTCCTTGTGACGGCAGAACGCTGTCCGCGAGCATAACGGGGCCTCTGCTGTCGTGAACCTCACGTACCCCCAAGGAGCCCCAGACCACTAAAATCGCTGTTACTTAACGGTAATTAGCAGTCCCAGGCACCTCCAGCAACCCAGGCATTCGCATGCTCTCAAAGGAGTGAGACACCTTGGCGTCTGATTTCGACCTCTACCGGCCGTCCGAGGAGCACGAGATGCTCCGCGACTCGGTGCGCGCGCTCGCCGAGGCGAAGATCGCGCCGTACGCCGCCGAGGTGGACGAGGAGGCACGGTTCCCGCAGGAGGCGCTGGACGCGCTGGTCGCCAACGATCTGCACGCGGTGCACGTGCCGGAGGCGTACGGGGGCGCGGGCGCCGACGCGCTGGCCACCGTGATCGTCATCGAGGAGGTCGCCCGGGTCTGCGGCTCCTCCTCCCTCATCCCGGCCGTCAACAAGCTCGGTTCGCTCCCGGTGATCCTCTCCGCCTCGGAGGAGCTCAAGAAGCGCTACCTGGCGCCGTTGGCCAGGGGCGACGCGATGTTCTCGTACTGCCTGAGCGAGCCGGACGCCGGTTCGGACGCGGGCGGTATGAAGACCAAGGCCGTACGGGACGGGGACAGCTGGGTCCTCAACGGCGTCAAGCGCTGGATCACCAACGCCGGGGTCTCCGACTACTACACCGTGATGGCCGTCACCGATCCGGACAAGCGCACCAAGGGCATCTCCGCGTTCGTCGTGGAAAAAGACGACGAGGGCGTCTCCTTCGGTGCTCCGGAGAAGAAGCTGGGCATCAAGGGCTCCCCCACGCGCGAGGTCTATCTGGACAACGTGCGGATCCCGGCCGACCGGATGATCGGCGCCGAGGGCACCGGCTTCGCCACCGCCATGAAGACCCTGGACCACACCCGCATCACCATCGCCGCGCAGGCCCTCGGTATCGCGCAGGGCGCGCTGGACTACGCGAAGGGGTATGTGCAGGAGCGCAAGCAGTTCGGCAAGCCCATCGGCGACTTCCAGGGCGTGCAGTTCATGCTCGCCGACATGGCCATGAAGATCGAGGCGGCCCGGCAGCTCACCTACGCGGCTGCCGCGCGCTCCGAGCGGGTCTCCGAAGGCAGCGAGAAGGAGGATCTGACCTTCTTCGGTGCCGCCGCCAAGTGCTACGCCTCGGACGCCGCCATGGAGATCACCACGGACGCCGTCCAGCTGCTCGGCGGCTACGGCTACACCCGTGACTACCCGGTCGAGCGGATGATGCGGGACGCGAAGATCACACAGATCTACGAGGGCACCAACCAGGTGCAGCGCATCGTGATGGCGCGCAATCTGCCGTGAGGGGCCCCATGTGACCAGCGGTGAGGGGCCGGCGTGCGGAACGTCGGCCCCTCACGCACGTCAGTGCCCCATGTCGCAGCAGCCGTCCCGGCGCAGCTGGCGGCTCACCTGCCGCCAGTGCGCCTGTTGCCCCTCGTCACGGGTGCGCACCTGTGCGGTGCGGTAGGCGTCGATCAGGTTCTTCTGCTCGTAGGGGACGCCGCCGCGTACAACCGTCACTGTGCGCACCAGTGAGTCGAAGTCGGTCAGCGGGTTGCCGTCCACCAGGGTGAGGTCGGCCAGCTTGCCCTCCTCCACGGTGCCCAGTTCGCGCTCGGCGCCGAACACCTTGGCGGGCAGCACGGTGGCCGTACGCAGCGCCTCGTGCGGCTTGAGCCCGGCGCGGTGCAGGGCGCGCAGCGCCAGATGGAGGTGGAGCCCGACCGGCACCAGGGGCTGGTCGGTGCCGAGCGCGACGATGCCGCCCGCGGCAAGAACGCGCCGGTAGACGGCGGTCTCCACATCGAGGGTGGCCAGTTGCTCCTTGGTGGGCGGAGTGGCCGCGCCCTGGCGTACGAGCTGCACGTCCCACGGCGGCAGCAGCCGGGTCACCCGCTCGTCCTCGGCCAGCTCCGGGTGGGCGCCCAGCAGCGGGGCCGCGGTGAAGGGCGTGGCGACGAGGTGGAAGTCGCCCGGCGTGGAGTAGATGCCGACGACGTCCTCGTCGACGTGCCCGGTACCGGTCGTGGCGTGCCCGAACTCCAGCCGCTGGGTGGCCTGGAGGTGCGTGGTCAGATCCTGGCCGACCTGTATGCCGGGGGTGCACAGGTGGCTTCCGGAGCGGACGCCGAGCTCCTCGTGCGCGTACTGCGCCGCCTGCCGCATCGCCGTGGCGGATGCGCGTACGTACGTCTTGACGAAGTCCCAGTCGAGCGCGCCTGCACGCTCCAGGGAGCGCCGTAGCCCCTCGGCCGTGCGGTGGGCCCTGCCCATGCTGTAGGCGACGCGAGCGCCGTCCAGCAGTTCGCCGGTGGCCAGCAGCCGCGGTCCGGCCAGCTGTCCGGCGGCCACCGCCTCGCGCAGCCGGGCCTGTTCGTAGGAGAAGCCGCCGAAGGAGACGGCCGTGGTGATGCCGTAGGCGAGCTGGGCGACCGTCTGTCTGCCGCCGTAGGTGGTCTGCCAGGGGTGGGTGTGGGTGTCCCACAGGCCCGGCAGTACGGTCAGCTCGGAGGCGTCCAGGCGGCGCTCGGCGCGCCGCCCTGAGCGGTGCGGGAAGATCTCGGCGATCCGGCCGTCGCGCAGCACCAGATCGACGTCCTCGCGTACGCCCTCTCCTGTGCCGTCCCACAGCCGTCCCGCGTGCACGACGGTCTGCTTGGGGGCGGGCCGCCGCCAGGACATCTCCAGCCGGACGGTGCGCGCTTTTCCGCCCTTCACCTCGCGCAGCCGCAGCTTGCCCGCCGACAGATACAGCAAGGTGCGGGAATCGCCGGACCAGGAGGGGTGGTCGGCGCTCTCGTCGGACAGCCGGCGGGCCTTCCCGGCCGGGCTGCCGTCGTCGCGTACGGGCAGCACCCACAGCGCCGACTCGGACACGGCCGCCATCCACTTCCCGTCCGGTGACCAGACGGGCCCGGCGGCGTAGCGGTCGGCGAGCGAGGCGTGCGGGGCGAGCGGGTGCAGGGCCTCCGCGCCGCTGTCGGCGTCGAGGACGCGGATGAGGTTGTAGCCCTCGCGGAAGCGGTAGTTGAGCCGGTTGCGGTCGCACAGTGCCAGGCGGCGGCCGTCCGGCGACCAGCTGGGCGGGCCGGGGATGCCGCCGCCGCCCAGGGGTTTGGCCAGGGTGCGCTCCTGGCCGCCGGCCAGGTCCTTGACGAGCAGGTTGCCCGCCATGTCCAGGCAGGCCAGCCTGTCGCCGTCCGGGGAGAGCGCGCCGAAGACGCGGCCTCCCGCGGCGAGTTCCTGCTCCTTGCCGGAGTCGAGCTCTCTGCGGCGTACGGCCAGCAGTCCGGCGCGGTCGTCGCTGTAGAGCAGCGCTTTGCCGTCCCGGGTGAAGGAGGGCGCGCAGATGTAGCGGGCCTGGGACGCCTGGACGAGCTTGCGGGGGCTGCCCCGGCCGTCGGTGCGGGCCAGCCAGAGCGCGTTGAGGGCGACGAAGGCGAGGTGCTTGCCGTCCGGGGAGAGCACGGGCTGCTGCACCCCGCGCACCCGGTGGCTGCCGGGCGCCTCGAAGCCGTAGTCCTTGACGCGGTAGCGGGGCCGCTGGGTGGGGAGTTCGGCGGTGAAGGGGATGCGCTCGGCGGACTCGGGGCGGGCCGGGCGCAGCAGCCGGAAGGTGCCGGAGACGGTCAGCAGCAGCGTCTCGCGGTCGGTCCAGCGGGGTGGCGCCGGCGCCAGGTCGCCCTCGATCCGTACGGCCTTGCCCTCGACGACCAGCGTGCAGGACGCCTTGGGCGCGGCAGTGGTGCGCAGGTAGGCCACCTTGCCGGAGGGCGAGACGGCGGGTGTCATCAGCGAGACGCCCTCGGTGCCGTCCTCGTGCTCGGTGCGGACGTCTCCGGAGCCGTCCGCGGCGACGGAGACCAGGGTGCGCGCCTGGAGCTGCGGCCCGGTCTCGCCCTTGACGACACTGCCGCGTACGCACAGCACGCGCTCGCCGTCCGGTGACCAGGCCGGGTCGAAGTCCTCCCAGGCACCGTCCTGGAGCGGCCCTTCCTGGCCCTTGCGGCCGGTGAGGCGGGTCAGTTCGCCGCTGCGGACGTCCAGCACCCAGATGCGGTACGGGCTGCCCTTGACCGGGTCGCCCTCGCGCTCGGAGGCGAACGCGATCCGGGTGCCGTCGGGCGACCAGGCGGGGCCGCGGTCGTCCCAGGGCCCGTCGGTGCGCTGCTTGAGGCCGGAGCCGTCCGAACGGAGGGTCCAGATATGGAAGCCGCCGTCGTGGTAGGCGCACACGGCCACGGTCTTGCCGTCGGGCGCCAGTACGGGACGGGTGGGCTCCAGCCCCGGGACGGTCAGTGCGCGGGCGGCACCTCCCGAACGGGGGATGGACCACAGGATGTTCTGCATCTCCGCGATCAACCTCTCGGCGCCGGGCACCAGCGTGGCGGCACCGTTGGTGGCGGCGGAGAAGGAGACGGTGCGGGCCTTGGTGGCGGCCTTCGCGAGGTCGGCGGCCGGTGCGGCGGCGGCCTGAGCCGGTGCGGCGGCGGCCGGGGCCGTGAGGGCGGTGCCTCCCACGGCCAGGGCGCCGCCCGCGGCGGCGGATGCCTGGAGGAGACGGCGCCGGGCGAGGGCGCCAGGGGAGTCGGAGGAGGAGAAAGTTGCGGGAGTGGTGCGCGAGCCGGACGGTTCCGAGGTGGCCAATGGTCCTCCCTGGACACAAGGAGTGGGCCCGCTGATGCTCGCGGGCCCCGGGGGCAAGGTCAAGACCGCTCGCCGCCTCGGGGCCCGCTGCCGCAATGCCGCAGTGCCCAGGGAGTTGACGCCCGTTCAGCCTGTCAGCCGTCCAGCTGACCGATCGTGGCGATCGAGGGCCCGCGCTGCGTCTGGAGCGTCCGGGCCACCTCCTCCGCCTCGCGCAGCACCCGCAGGGCGTTGGACCAGGTGAGCTTGGCCAGCTCCGCCTCGGACCACTTGCGGTCCAGCAGCTCTGCCACCAGGTGCGGATAGCCGGAGACGTCCTCCATCTGGGCCGGGGTGAAGGCGGTGCCGTCGTAGTCGCCGCCGATGCCGATGTGGTCGATACCGGCGACCTCGCGCATGTGGTCGAGGTGGTCGGCGACCGTACCGGCGTCCGGGACCGGCCGCGGGTTGGCCTGCTCGAACTCGCGCTGCACCTTGCGGCCCTCGTCGCTCAGGTCCAGATGGTCCAGGCCGTGCGCGCGCATGTTCTCGTCGGCAGCCTGGGTCCAGGCCACCGCCTCGGGGAGGACGAACTTCGGCACGAAAGTGGCCATCGCGACGCCGCCGTTGGCGGGAAGCTGGGCCAGCACGTCGTCGGGGATGTTGCGCGGGTGGTCGCAGACGGCCCGCGCGGAGGAGTGCGAGAAGATCACGGGCGCCTCGGTCACCCGCAGCGCGTCCCGCATCGTCTCGGCCGCCACATGCGAGAGATCCACCAGCATGCCGAGCCGGTTCATCTCGCGGACGATCTCTTCGCCGAAGCGGCTCAGCCCGCCCGCGCGCGATGCGTCGGTGGCCGAGTCGGCCCAGTCCAGCGAGTTGTTGTGGGTGAGCGTCAGATAGCGCACCCCGAGCCGGTACAGGGCGCGCAGCGCGGCCAGCGAGTTGTTGATCGAGTGCCCGCCCTCGGCGCCCATCAGCGAGGCGATACGGCGCTGGGCGTGGGCGGCCTCCACGTCCTCCGCGGTGAAGGCCAACTGGAGGTCGTCGGGGTAGCGCGCCGCCAGCAGCCGTACGGCGTCGATCTGCTCCAGGGTCGCGCTCACCGCGTCGTCCCCGGTCAGCTCGCCCGGGACGTAGACGGACCAGAACTGCGCCCCGACACCGCCCGCGCGCAGCCGCGCGAGGTCGGTGTGCAGCTTCTCGTGCTGGTCCTGGGAGATGTCGAGCTTGTCGAGGTCGTAGTGCACCTGTTCGCGCAGTGCCCACGGCAGATCGTTGTG
Organism: Streptomyces sp. 3N207; assembly: GCF_052246355.1. Classification (NCBI taxonomy): domain Bacteria; kingdom Bacillati; phylum Actinomycetota; class Actinomycetes; order Kitasatosporales; family Streptomycetaceae; genus Streptomyces; species Streptomyces sp. 3N207. Next base: position 46,364 of record NZ_JBQQBV010000014.1, read on the forward strand.
GCCGTCAACGACAGGGTGCTCGGTCAGCAGCGCGCGGGCGCGCTCCAGGTTGGGGCTGTCGGGCCGGCGCCCAGGGCCGTCGGCAGGCGTCACCGGCTGCCTCCCGCCGGGCTGCCGAAGCCGAACCCGGTCTCCCCCGCGGCCTTGGCACGCAGCCGCTTGCCCTTCTCGGTGGCCTGCGCGTTGAGCTCCTGCTGGAAGTCGCGCATCTTCTCGCGCAGTTCGCCGCCCTCGTGCGCGGCGAGCATCCGTACGGCCAGCAGCCCGGCGTTGCGCGCCCCGCCCACCGAGACGGTGGCGACCGGCACGCCCGCGGGCATCTGCACGATGGAGAGCAGCGAGTCCATGCCGTCCAGGTACTTGAGCGGCACGGGAACGCCGATGACGGGCAGCGGCGTGACCGAGGCCAGCATGCCCGGCAGATGTGCCGCGCCGCCCGCGCCCGCGATGATCGCCTTCAGGCCGCGGTCGGCGGCGTCCTCGCCGTAGGCGATCATCTCGCGGGGCATCCGGTGCGCGGAGACGACGTCGACCTCGTACGGCACCTCGAACTCGTCCAGCGCCTTGGCCGCTTCCTCCATGACGGGCCAGTCCGAATCGGACCCCATGACGATCCCCACGAGAGGGCTGGCTGTACTCAATGCGGCTCCTAGAAAGAGAAACGGCTCGGACGGACGCTCACTCCGCGATGGTGCCCCGCAAGTATCCCGCGGCGTGCGCTGCGCGTTCCCGTACGTCGGCGAGGTCGTCCCCGTAGACGTTGACGTGCCCCACCTTGCGGCCGGGCTTCACGTCCTTCCCGTACATATGGATCTTGAGCTGGGGGTCGCGCGCCATGCAGTGCAGATACGCCGCGTACATGTCGGGGTAGTCGCCGCCCAGCACGTTGGCCATCACGGTCCAGGGCTCCCGGCAGCGCGGATCGCCCAGCGGCAGGTCGAGCACGGCCCGCACATGGTTGGCGAACTGCGAGGTGACGGCGCCGTCCTGGGTCCAGTGCCCGGAGTTGTGCGGCCGCATGGCCAGCTCGTTGACGAGCAGCCGGCCGTCCTTGGTCTCGAACAGCTCGACGGCCAGATGCCCGACCACGCCCAGCTCGTGCGCGATGCGCAGCGCCATCTCCTGGGCGCGCAGCGCGGCGTCCTCGGCCAGTTCGGGCGCGGGGGCGATCACGGTGTCGCAGACGCCGTCGACCTGGACGGACTCCACGACGGGGTAGGCGACGGCCTGTCCGTGCGGGGAGCGGACGACGTTCGCTGCCAGCTCCCGTGCGAAGTCGACCTTCTCCTCGGCGAGCACGGGGACGCCCGCCTTGAAGGGCTCGGCCGCGATCGGGTCCTCGGCGCCGCGCACCACCCATACGCCCTTGCCGTCGTAGCCGCCGCGCACCGTCTTGAGGACGACGGGGAAACCGCTGCCGGGAGCCCCTTCCGCCGCGCCCTCCGCCGCGAACGCGGCGACGTCGTCCGGACCGCTCACGATCCGGTTGCGCGGCGCGGGCACCCCGAGTTCGGCGAGCCGGGCGCGCATCACGCCCTTGTCCTGCGCGTGGACGAGCGCTTCCGGGCCCGGGCGGACGGGGATGCCGTCCGCCTCCAGCGCGCGGAGGTGCTCGGTGGGCACATGCTCGTGATCGAAAGTGATCACATCGCAGCCCTCGGCGAAGCGCCGGAGCGTGTCCAGATCTCGGTAGTCACCAACGACAACCTCGTTGACGACTTGTGCCGCCGAGTCCTGCGCCGTATCGGAAAGGAGCTTGAATCTGATGCCGAGCGGGATGCCTGCCTCGTGCGTCATACGAGCGAGCTGGCCGCCGCCGACCATGCCGACTACCGGGAATGTCACGGTTCCCAGGGTACGGGGCCCAAGGGAGCGCTCCGCCCGCCCCGTCCGCCTCACCGCGCCTCCTCCGGGCTCGGCGCGCTCGATCGGGAGAGGGAGCTGCGGACTTCGCGGGACGAAGTGCGGCGTATGAAACCAGCCACACTGGCGGTCGCCGTGCTGCCGACCGGCCCTCGCAACCGTGTTCGCCCCGGCTGCGTCAATCGCCATACAGAGCAAATGTACGGCTGGTTAGCATGGGTCAGCCTTCGACGACCGAACGAAACGGGGCTCAGTATCGTTATGGGGAAATGGCGCACGGTGCGCCCGGGACTGGAACGGCTCCTGCGCGAACTGGCCAAGTTCGGCGCCGTCGGTGCGCTGGGCTTCCTGGTGAACGTCGCGATCTTCAACCTGTGCATCCACACGTTCCAGCTCGCCCCCATCCGCTCCGGGGTCATCTCGCAGGTCGTCGCGATCGGCACCAACTACCTGGGCAACCGCTACTGGACCTATCGGCACATCGACAAGAGCCGGATCCACCGCGAGACGGTCCTCTTCTTCCTCTTCAGCGGCGTCGGGCTGGTGCTGGAGAACGGCATCCTCGCGCTGTCGCACTACGGCTTCGGGTACACCTCACCGCTCGCGGACAACATCGCCAAGAACGTCATCGGGCTCGCCATCGGCACGGCCTTCCGCTTCTGGGCGTACCGCACCTGGGTGTTCCGGGTGGGCACCAAGTCCGGCACCGACCCTGATGCCGACGCCGAGGCGGACGGTGAGCCCTCCCCCAGGCTTCGCCCGGGAGGTGCCCCCAGCGACCGCGTCCCCGTCGAACCGGCGGCCTCAGCCGGAGGCGGACGCATCGAGATCGGCGGCCTCGCGGCTGAGGAACAGCGCGAAGACCGGCGGCAACTGCTGAAGTAGCTCCAGCCGCCCGCCGTCCGCCTCCGCGAGATCGCGGGCGACGGCGAGGCCGAGGCCGGTGGAGTTGTGGCCGCTGACGGTCCGCTCGAAGACCCGCGAGCCCAGCGCCTCGTCCACCCCGGGGCCCTCGTCCGTGACCTCGACCACCACCTGGTTGCCGGTGACCCGGGTGCGCAGCGCGACCGTACCGTCGCCGTGCATCAGCGAGTTCTCGATCAGCGTCGCCAGCACCTGCGCCACCGCGCCGGGCGTGCCCACCGCGCGCAGTCCGGTCTTGCCGGAGCGCACGATGGCCCGGCCCGAGCTGCGATAGGCGGGCTTCCACTCCTCTATCTGCTGCTTGACGACCTCGTCCAGGTCGAAGCTGACGGCCGAGCCGGTACGCGGGTCCCGGGAGTTGGTCAGCAGCCGCTGCACCACGTCCGTGAGCCGTTCGACCTGGGCGAGCGCGATGGTCGCCTCCTCCTTGACGACGGCACGGCTCTCCGGCTCGTCCCCGTCGGCCATCGCGATGATCTCCTCCAGCCGCATGGACAGCGCCGTCAGCGGGGTGCGCAGCTGGTGCGAGGCGTCGGCCGCCAGCCGTCGCTCGGCGGTGAGCATCCGCCCGATCCGGTCCGCGCTGCCGTCCAGCACGTCCGCGACCCGGTCCAGCTCCGGCACCCCGTAGCGGCGGTGCCGTGGGCGCGGGTCGCCGGAGCCGAGCCGTTCGGCGGTCTCGGCCAGATCGGTGAGCGGCGCCGCGACCCGGTGGGCCTGGCGTACGGCCAGCACGGCGGCGGCGACCACGGCGAGCAGCGCGACCGCGAGGATGATCAGCAGGGTGCGGCCGACCTCGGCCCGCACCGCGGACCGCGACGCCTGTACGGTGACGCGCTCGCCGTGCGCGCCGGTCTCCTGCGCCTCGACGACATCGCCCGACGGCCGGTGGCCGACCTCGATGGGCCGCCGGTCGGGCAGGTCGATGCGGATATAGCGGACGATGCGGTCCTTGGAGGTGGTGACGCCGATGGACTCCTTCGTCACCTGCTCCTCGGCCATCAGCCGGCTCTCGACGGTGGAGACCAGGCGGACCGCCTCGGAGCGGACGTTCTCCTTGGTGCTGTTCTCGATCGTGCGGGACTCGACGAGGACGAGCGAGACACCGAAGACCGCGACGACGACGAGGACGACGGCGAGGATGGAGAGGATGAGCCGACGACGCACGTGCTGGCTTCTTTCCTAGCTGTGACAGGGGGCGTACCCCGAACGTACGACCGCCGGACCGGCCCTAGCTCTTCTCGAAGCGGAAGCCGACGCCGCGCACGGTGGCGATGTAGCGCGGGTTGGCCGCGTCGTCGCCGAGCTTCTTGCGCAGCCAGGAGATGTGCATATCGAGCGTCTTGGTCGACGACCACCAGGTGGTGTCCCACACCTCGCGCATCAGCTGGTCCCGGGTGACGACCCGGCCCGCGTCCCGCACCAGCACCCGCAGCAGGTCGAACTCCTTGGCGGTCAGCTGCAGCTCCTCGTCGCCCATCCAGGCCCGGTGCGACTCGACGTCGATCCGTACGCCGTGGGTGGCCGGGGGCTGGGCCGGTTCGGCGGGCGTACCGCGGCGGAGCAGGGCGCGGACCCGTGCCAGCAGCTCGGCGAGCCGGAAGGGCTTGGTGACGTAGTCGTCGGCCCCCGCGTCGAGCCCGACGACGGTGTCCACCTCGTCGGCGCGCGCGGTCAGGACGAGGACGGGGAAGGCGTGGCCCTCGTTGCGCAGCCTGCGGCATACCTCGAGACCGTCCATGCCGGGCAGTCCCAGATCGAGCACGACCAGATCGATGCCCTCGCGCAGTCCGGCGTCGAGCGCGGTGGGGCCGTCCTCGCGCACCTCGACCTCGTATCCCTCCCGGCGCAGGGCGCGGGCCAGGGGCTCCGAGATCGACGCGTCATCCTCGGCGAGCAGTACTCGGGTCATGCACCGATGGTAGTCCGCGTGGCCGAGCGTAAGTGGGGACACGGTGCGCTCCTCCACCGGCACTGACGATACCCAGGTGAGATGGACACGACACCAAGGAAAGTCCAGGCAGGTTGCACGGTTCACCTGTGATGTATCTCGCAAGCCCTTCCCCGGAGCCCTGAGCGGTGACTTATGGTGAATACACTTATGTAAGTGAACGTCGAGGACTCCTGGCGCCACGCACCATCGGCCGGGGGTCCTTTCCCGTGTACGGGTCCCGCCTGCGAGCAGCGCCGCTGGGCAGCGCGGCCCCTGCGGCGCAATGGCAAGGAACACCGATATGGCGCCCAGCCTGACGAAGGACGCTCCCGGCACCACCGGCGGCAAGACCTTCTTCGGCCACCCACGAGGTCTGGCCACGCTCTTCATGACGGAGATGTGGGAGCGCTTCAGCTTCTACGGGCTTCGCGCACTGCTCGTCGTCTACCTCGTGGCCGGCGGGCCCGACGCGGGCGAGGGCGGCGCGGGCCATCAGGGCGGCGGCCTCGCCATGACCCTGGCCACGGCCACGGCGATCTACTCCGTCTACAACGCCATGGTCTATCTGCTGACCATGCCGGGCGGCTGGTTCGGCGACCGGCTCTGGGGCCCCCGCAAGACCGTCACGGTCGGCGCCGGCATCATCATGGCCGGCCACCTCACCCTGGCAATGCCGGGCGAGGCATCGTTCTTCATCGGCCTCGCGTGTGTGGCCACCGGCTCCGGGCTGCTGAAGGCCAACATCTCCAAGATGGTCGGCGACCTGTACAACGGCCCCGAGGACCCGCGCCGCGACGGCGGCTTCACGGTCTTCTACATGGGCATCAACGCGGGTTCGTTCCTCGCCCCGTTCGCCATCGGCACCGTCGGCCAGACCGTCAACTGGCACCTGGGCTTCGGCATGGCCGCCGTCGGTATGGGCCTCGGCCTGATCCAGTTCCTGGTCGGTTCGCGCCATCTGGACCCCAAGAGCAGCCAGGTCCCCTCGCCGCTGACGGCGCAGGAGAAGACGGCCGTACTGCGCAAGGCGCTGCTGTGGCTGGTCGCCACCGTGATCTTCTACGGCGTCGTGGTCGCCACCGGCACCTTCACCCTGAACTGGGCGATGATCCCGCTCACCGTCCTGGGCCTGCTCATCCCGCTCGCGATGCTGGTGCGGATCAAGCGCGACAAGGACCTCACCCAGGTCGAGCAGGGCCGGATGACCGGCTACATCTGGTTCTTCGCCGCCGCGGCGATCTTCTGGATGATCTACGACCAAGGCGCCTCGACCGTGCAGGCGTTCGGTGACGCGAAGACCTCCACCTCGATCCTGGGCTGGCACTTCCCCTCGACCTGGTTCCAGTCGATCAACCCGCTCTTCATCATCCTGCTGGCCCCGGTCTTCGCCGCACTGTGGCTGTCCCTCAACCGGCGCGGCAAGGAGCCGACCACCACCGCGAAGTTCGCCTTCGCGCTGGTGGTGACCGGCCTGTCGTTCTTCGTCTTCGTCATCCCGATGGGCATGGCCTCCGACGGTACGAAGGTGAGCCCGATGTGGCTGGTCCTCATCTTCCTGCTGCACACCGTCGCGGAGCTGTGCCTGTCGCCGGTGGGTCTGTCGGTGACCACCAAGCTGGCCCCTGCGAAGTATGCGAGCCAGCTGATGGGTGTCTGGTTCCTCGCCGTGACCGCGGGTGACAGCATCACCGGCCTGCTGTCCATCGGCGGCGCCGACCTGAGCACCACGGGCGTCGTCGCCGTCGAAGCCACGCTCGCTGCGCTGGCCGGCTTCGCGGTGTACATGTACCGGCGGCAGATCACCGCGACGATGACAGAAGTGAAGTAGCCGCACCCTGGGCGCCCTCCCACGCGGGGCGCCCTGGCGAGGGTCCGGCGGCATCTGCGACTGGTTCAGCTCCGTCGCATTTCCGCCGGGCTCTCGCCGTCTTCCTCCTCGCCGTTGCGGTGGGAGGAGGTGCCGCCGCGGGAGGGGGCGCCCTGTGTCCGCGACGGGGCAACCCGCGCGACCAGCGCCATCCCGAGCCGGAACACCGCCAGCGGCACCACCACACACAGCAGCACCCAGAAAAGCGTCACCCCCCAGGGGCGCCCCACCTCCCAGGGCTGCTCGGTCAGTACGCGCCGGTCGAGCTTGGCCGCAACCGCGTACTCCCCGTGAGCCCCCGAGGCCAGCTCGACCGGCAGCTCGACCCGCGCCTTCCTGCCCGGATCGATGGTGCCCCGCCACTGCTGGCGCTCCCACTCGGGGGCGAGGACGCCGTGCGAGGTGCCCACCTCGAAGACCGGGTCCCGGGCGCGGTCGGCGCCCAGATTGCCGACCGTCAGCACCAGCTTCCGCTGCTCGGGGGCGCCGAACCAGTTGAGCAGCCCGCTGTCGCCCTCCAGCCGCGCCGCCAGCACACTGAGCCGCCCGCCCGTGCGCTTCTCGGGCAGCGGTTCCACCGGGTGCCCTGCGACGCGGAGCTTCGCGTTCGCCGCCGCGTAGGCGCCGGTCACCGTGGTGGCCCTCACGACGCACGGGCAGGGCTTCGGCGGCTCCGCGACGGGGATCTTCTTGCGGAGGCGGCCGTTCTTGTCCGTGGTGACGGCCCGCCCTTCGGCGTTGGCGCAGGCGTTGGTGCCGCCGATCGCGTTCTGGCCGCACACCAGCAGGGTGAGCAGGGTGTCGGGGCGCCATCCGCTGCCGCGGACCGTGACGTTCGCCCCGGCGCCCGCCTCGCTGCGGGAAAGCGTGATTTCCGGCTGCGGCTTTGCTGCGGTGCCCGCAGACGCCTCGGTCAGTACGGCCACCATGCCGAGGCAGCCCACCAACGCGCCCAACAGGCATGCGGTTCGCCGGATGTTCGTCCTCACTTCGCGGCTCCCCTCATGGCACCGGGCATCGGGGTTGCGGCCGTGGCGCCCACCGCCGGAGCCTTGCCATCGTGGTTGCTCGCCGGGTCGGCGGGATCGGTTGCGGGCGCTTCGCCCCCGCGCCCCCGGTCGGACAGGGCTCCCTCGCCCGGGTTCGGCCGCCGGTCCTCGCCCGGCGAAGCGCCGCGTCTGCGGTGGGCGTACCAGGCAATGCCCGTACCGCCGAGGGCGACGAGCACCCCGACAACCCACCCCCAGGGCACGGCCGTGTACGAGGCCGTACCGGAATCCCGTGCTCCGTCTTCGGCCGTCACCGTGAGGCGGACGTCCGCCATATCCGCCGCGGGCGGGTGGGGCCACCGCTCCTGGCGGGTGACGCGTTGGCCGGGGAGCAGTTCGACGGGCAGGGCGCGGGCCGGTTGCCGGATCAGCGGGCCGAACAGCCCGTCCACGTCGACGGCGAGCCGGGGCCGCAATGCGGTGTTGCCACGGTTGACCAAGGTGTAGCCGATCGCCGCGGCACCGTCGTCCGCCTCCTCGACCCTGACGTTCTCGACGCTCAGCGCCGCCAGCGTCGGCCCGCTCACCCGCAGATGCATCCGTATCCCCACCCTCCGCCTGCCGTCGCTGATGACGACCGCGGCGGGATGGTCACCGGGGACGGCGCTGTCGGGGACGGTGACGCTCAGCGGCACCTCGGCCCGGGTGTGCGGCGGCACCTCGACGGTGTCCTCGGCGAGGGCGATCCAGCTGCCGGGCCCCCGGCTGCGGCCCTCGTCCCGTACGGCGAACCCGCCGCCGCGTGCGTTGTACGCATCGGCGCCGCGCAGCCGGAAGGTGCGGGGTGCGTCACTCTCGTTGGTGAGCGCGAGGGAGTCCTTGAGCACGGTGCCCGGGTCGCCCTCCAGATAGAAGTACGAGCGCGCGTCGGCCGTGGCCGTACCCGCGGGCGGGGAGGGCGCCGCCGACCACGGAGGCTCGCCCTTGCCGGGCGGCGCCGAGGCTGCGAGGTTGCCCGCTCCCAGCAGGCAGAACACCACGAGTGCACAGACCAGCACCCCCCGGGTGCGGCCCGGGAGCACTCCCCGGGTGCGGGGGGTCGGTGCGATGCCGGCGCCATGGTGGGGCGGGGTGCGGCCCACCACGGGCTAGTGCCGAACCGCGGCCCTGCGCCGCGTCACCCACAGCGCTCCGCCGACTCCGGCCAGCAGCACGGTGCCGCCGAGGGTGCCGAGGGCGACCGCGGAGTCGGCGGGGCCGGTCTTGGGCAGTTCGCCGCCGCTGGGCGCCGGTTGGCTGCCGCCGGATGCCGCCGCACCACCGGAGGCGTCGCCGCCGCCGCTCGCCGCGCCGCCGGAGGTGTCGCTGCCACCCGAACCGCCGCTGCCGCCCGTCGCCGTCACATCGAGGGTGAGGGAGGGCTTGGGGTTGTTCTTCGGCTCGCAGGTGGTGGTCGTACCCAGCGCCTTGATGGTGAGGGTGCTGGCGGTGAAGGTGACCTTGCCGCTCTTCTTCGGCGTGTAGGTCCCGCTCAGATCCGGGATCTTGATCGGGGTGTTGGCCGGGATGGCCTTGTCGTTGGCCGGCCCGCTCACCGGCACATCGCCGGTCTCGGCGCCGCCGAGCTTGATCTTGGCGCTGGGCTTCATCGCGCCCTTGCCGATTTCGACGGGGCTGGAGGAGACGCCCTTCTGGAACGACATGGTGAGCTTGTAACCGCTGCCGCTCTTGGTCGACTTGATGTCGATGGGCGAGACAGCGCCCTTGTTCCCGATGGGGGTCTTGCACTGGTAGTCGACGTCGACCGTCGTGGCGCTCGCGGCGGGGGCCGACAACAGTACGGCCGAGCCTGCGAGGGCTGTTGCTGCCACGCCGGCGGCGGCCGTGCGGGTGTGGCGTTTCTTGCTGTGGGACACGGGGGTTCCCCCTTCATCCGGACTCGCAAGTTACTGACGACACATCAGATTTGCGCCGACAGTAGCCCCAGCCCCTTGCCGAGGGAAGAGCCTCCGCGCCGTCGAGTCAGCAGGGGGCCACGAGTTGGGTGAGAAACGCGCACGCCCGTGTCGCGTCATACGGAGCGTCAGTGCGGAGCCGCAAGCTCCGCCCACACGCTCGCGTCAGTGCGGGGCAGCGAGCTCCGCCCATACCGTCTTGCCCGGGCCCTCCGGGTTGCGTACGACGCCCCAGTCCAGGCACAGCCGCTGCACGATGAACATCCCGTGCCCGCCCGGCCGGCCGGCACGGTGCGGGGTCCGCGGGGACGGCGAGCCGCTGCCCAGGTCGACGATCTCCAGGCGCAGCACCTTCGCATTGGCGCCGACCCGCAGTTCCTCGGGGCCGTTGGCGTGCAGACACGCGTTGGTGACCAGTTCCGAGACGACGAGCAGGACGTCCTCGGCGGCCGCGCGCTGATCGGCCGTGGCGGCGGGCAGCCAGCCCCAGTCCTGGAGGGCGCGGCGGGTGAAGTCCCGGGCGCGCGGCACGGCACCGCTGGCGCCGACCAGCCGCAGCCTGCGGACCTGCCGCATCGGCTGCCCTGCCTGGCGTACGGCCCCCGCGGCGGCCGAGGCCGCACTCTCCGCAGCGGTCCCCATGGCGCCACTCCCCCCTTCGGGTTCGGGTGCGGGCGTGGAAGCGCTCCCGGAAGGGGAAACGCCTCCCGGAGCGCCGCCGGAATCGGAGATTCCGAGGGTTGACTCACGCCCCGTGTCCGTACCGGCACGCACCCGTGCGTCGGCACCCCCGGCCGCAGCACACCCCGGGCCCGCGGTCGCCGGAGTGCCCTCGGGCTCCGGACCGCGGTCGCCCGCCGGTTGCGGCCGGGTGGTGCTCATCAGTGGTTCACCTCACCGATCACCGGTTACGTTTCGCCGTCCCGCGCCGTCCCGCGTTCGACGGGACCGTGACGCGCTGTGCGCGAATGTCTGACAGATTCGAAGGACTCCTGCCCGGACGCACCGTGAGAACACTTACGGATTCAGCCGGACCTGTGTGATGCGCGTAACGCGCTGGTTACGCCTCTGGCCGGTGATCTGCGCCCGAGGAGTTCCGGAGCGCCGACTCGAGATCGTCGTGCACGGTGAAGACCGCGCTCGCGCCGGTGATCTCGAAGACACGGGCGACTACGGGGAGCATCCCCGCCAGATGTACGCCGCCACCGGCCTCCTCCGCCTTCAGGCGGGCGCCGAGCAGCACGTTCAACCCCGTCGAGTCGCAGAACTCGAGCCGCGAGCAGTCCACGACGAGGCGGCTGTAGCCCTCCTCGACGCTGTGCTCCAGCGGCTCGCGCAACAGCTCCGCGGTGTGGTGATCGAGCTCACCCTCGGGGGTCACCACGGCACTGATTCCCTCGTGCCGTACCTCGACCGTCAGCCGGCCCTGGCTCGTGCTGCCGGGCATCCCGCGGTCCATGCACACCCCTTCTGTTTCGCGTGAGGGCCCTCACTGCTTCCCCCCGTCGAGCGGTTCGAACCCTACGCCTTCGTGGGCCTCACCGGTAGCCGAACATTGGACAGATTAGCCACATACGGACAAAAGGAGCTTGCTCTTGCCGTACAGGAGCAGGTAGGTCTAGTAGGGATACCGAACCAACGTCGGCTCTGGAGGCGCCGCACCCCGTAGTGCACGTCACGGCTTCGGCAGCCATATGCCGAGAAACCATGGAGGACAGCCATGTCATCCCGGCTCGACAACGGGATATCCGACCCCGTGCATACGCAGGTCGCGACCGTTCCCGCCGTTCCTGAGCAACGCAGCACGGACCGGCTGCCGGATTCGGATTCCCAGTCCCTGACCCACGAAGCGCTCACCGAGCAGACGAGCGCCGAACAGATCGCGGAAGCGGTCGAAGCCGACCTCTTCGACCAGCTTCAGCTTCCTGAGATCCCACCCTATGACGAGGTCGGTCCGCTGGACGCGCGGGCCCTGTCCAAGACGCTGTTCGAGCGGCTGGAGAACCTCGAAGAGGGCACCCACGAATACGCGTACGTACGCAACACCCTGGTCGAACTCAACCTCGCCCTGGTGAAGTTCGCGGCCTCCCGGTTCCGCTCGCGCAGCGAGCCCATGGAGGACATCGTCCAGGTCGGCACCATCGGCCTCATCAAGGCGATCGACCGCTTCGAGCTGAACCGCGGCGTGGAGTTCCCCACCTTCGCGATGCCGACCATCGTCGGCGAGATCAAGCGTTTCTTCCGTGACACGTCCTGGTCGGTGCGGGTACCCCGGCGCCTTCAGGAGCTCCGGCTCGATCTGGCCAAGGCGGGCGACGAACTCGCCCAGAAGCTGGACCGGTCGCCGACCCCCGATGAGCTGGCCAAGCGGCTCAACATCTCCAGCGAGGAAGTCATCGAGGGCATGGCGGCGAGCAACGCCTACACCGCCAGCTCGCTGGACGCACAGCCCGAGGAGGACGACACCGAGGGCGCGCTGGCCGACCGGATCGGCTACGAGGACCACGGGCTCGAAGGCATCGAGTACGTCGAGTCGTTGAAGCCGCTGATCGCCGAACTTCCCGCGCGGGACCGCAGAATCCTCTCGCTACGTTTCGTGGCGAACATGACCCAGTCGGAGATCGGTGAGGAGCTCGGCATCTCCCAGATGCATGTCTCCCGCCTGCTCTCCCGGACCTTGGGCAAGCTCCGCAAGGGGCTGATGATCGAGGAGTGACACGGGGCGCCGCCCAGCGTGGTGCGGCGACTCCGCGTGCCGAGGGCCCGGCCGGACTTTGCAGCACAGTCCGGCCGGGCCCTCGGCGTTACTGTCCGGCCGGGCCCTCGGGTTGCTCAGAGCTCACGTGCTCGCGCCACTTGGCAGCGACTGCGTCGGCGTCCTCGGGGGCCACCTCGAAGATGTTGATGAACGTGACGAACGGCTGGTCGTCCTGCGTCATGAATTGCCCTCCTGGGTGGTGAGTTCCGTAAGGATGCGGTCCAGGGCCGCCAGGTCCTCGGCGTCGAGCGCGCGCAGGGCCTGGGGCGGGGTGTCCGTGATACGGACCATCTCGGCCACTGCCGCCGCGCCCTCCGCTGTGACCTGGACCAGCTTCGAGCGGCGGTCGCCGGGATGCGGGGTGCGCGTGGCGAGGCCGCGCTTGACCAGGTGGTCGACGGTGATCGTGGTGTAGGGCGCGTCGGCCATCAGCCCCGTCGACAGCTCCTTCAGTGTGAGGGGCCCCTCGGTCGCGATCAGGCGCAGCGCCTTGGCGCGGAAGAAGCTCATGCCGAGCGCATCCATGACCTGCTTGCGTGTGTCGGCGCTCTCCAGGACGTACGTACGCATCGCACGCCAGGCGCGTACGGCCACCTCCGGCGCTGCGTCCTTGGAACTCATCGCGGTGCCACCTCGCTCTGCCGGGGCGCCGGTGCGGTGCGCCCTTCGTCCGCCAGATTCCGCGCGGCCCTCTCCGCCGTGGCACGTGCCCGGCGGCCCGTGGTGAGCGCCCCGAGGACGAGAACGGCGAGGCCGCAGGCCGCGATGATCCACCACGCCATGCGCTGATCGGCCACGAAGCTCCCCGTGCCGCCCCCGCCGGTCAGCGTCGCCGAGGCCATGACGGCGCCGATCACGGCGACGCCCAGCGAGGTGCCGACCTGGCGGCTGGTGGAGGCGACGGCGGCGGCGACGCCTGCCTGCGCACGGGGCATGCCCGAGACGGCGGTGTTGGTGATGGGCGCGTTGACCAGGCCGAAACCGATACCGAAGAGCGTGTATCCGGTGAAGAGCACCCACAGCGCCAGGTCGGCCGACGCGGTACGGGCCAGCAGCACCCCCGCCGCCGTCATCCCCGCCCCCGCCGCCAGCAGCGGCAGCCGGGGGCCGCGGCTGCCCACCAGCCGGCCGGACAGCGGTGCGCAGACCAGCGTCATCAAAGCCATCGGCAGCATGCACAGCCCCGCACGCAGCGCGCTCATCCCGCGTACGTCCTGGAGGTAGAGCGAGGTCACGAACAGAAAGCCGCCCAGCGCAGCGAAGGCGCACACCGCCGTCACCGTCGCGCCCGCGAACGGAACGCTGCGGAAGAAGCGCGGGTCGATGAGGGGTTCGGCACGGCGCGACTCGTACACCAGCAGGCCCACCAGACAGCCGAGCGCGGCGGTCAGGCAGCCGAGCACCAGCGGTGAGGTGAACCCGCTGTGCGGACTCTCGATGATGCCGTAGGTGAGAGCGCCGAGCAGCACGATCATCAGCAGCTGCCCCACCGGGTCCACCCGGCGGGCCCTGGGCGCGCGGGACTCGGGTACGAACAGCGTCGTCAGCACCAGCGCGGCCAGACCGACCGGCACGTTCACCCAGAAGATCGCCCGCCAGCCGCTCACTTCGACCAGCAGCCCGCCGAGGATGGGGCCGGCCGCCATGCTGATGCCGACGACTCCGCCCCACACCCCTATCGCGCGGGCGCGCTCGCGGGGCTCGGTGAAGGTGTTGGTGATGATCGACATCGCGACGGGGTTGAGCATCGAACCGCCCACCGCCTGCACGGCGCGGGACGCCACCAGCCAGCCCAGCCCCGGCGCCAGAGAGCACAGCAGCGACCCCACGACGAACAGGGCCAGCCCCCAGCGGAAGACCCTTCTGCGCCCCAGCCGGTCGGCCGTCGAACCCGACAGCATCAGCAAGGCCGCCAGCACCAGGGTGTACGCATCGACCACCCATTGCAGACCCGACACCGAAGTGCCCAGGTCGGCACGGATGTCGGGCAGCGCCACATTGAGAGCCGTCGTATCGAGGCTGACGATCAGCAGCGACATGCAGCAGATGGCCAGGACCAACAGCCTGCGGCGTGGTGTGGGTTCGGCTTCGGTCAAGGCGGCCCCCATTGCTTACACAGCTACAACAGTTGTAACTGTACAACCAGTCACCGACTACCGCCTCGGGACGACCCGGGGAGCGGCTCAACCCCTGGTTGGACCCCGGAGTTGGAACCTGCACGGGATTCGCCGCGGCCTGCGGTTTTCTATCGTCCGGAGGGCTGGAACAGCTTCTGACCTTCGGGGGAGAACATGGTGCCCTGCCAGAAAGAACGCCCGGTGCCGGCCGGCGCCCGGGAGACCGTCGACCACCACCGCGCCCTGTTCGCCCGGATCCAGAGCTTCATCTGGGAACACCTGGGCGACCCCGGCCTGTGCCCCGACGCCGTCGCCGCCGCTCACCACATCTCCACGCGCAGCCTGCACCGGCTCTTCCAGAGCCAGGGCTGCACCGTCAGTTCCTGGATCCGCCGCCAGCGGCTCAATCGGGCCCGACGCGATCTGGCCGATCCGAGGCTCGGCGGGCTCACTATTCAGGCCATCGCCGCCAGTTGGGGCTTCGTCCGGGCCGCCGACTTTACGCGGGCCTTCCGCGGGGCATACGGCGTCGCCCCGCAAGCCTTCCGCAGCAACGCCCTGCGCCAATCCGGGCACCCCTCACGTGGGGCTGCGCTTGCCCACCCTGCGCCCCTGGCGCAGACTGCCCAAGCACAGCAGGGCTCAGCTCACACCTCCCGTACGCCCTCCCGCCACACCTCCGCGACCAGGGGGACGCCCGGGCGGTAGGAGAGGTGGACATGGGAGGGGGCGTCCAGCAGCGCGAGGTCGGCCCGGGAGCCGGGAGTCAGTCGGCCGACATCCGTACGGTGCAGCGCCTGTGCACCGCCCGCGGTCGCGGACCACAGCGCCTGGTCCGGCGTCATGTTCATCTCCCGTACCGCGATGGCGATGCAGAACGGCATCGAGGAGGTGTACGAGGAGCCCGGGTTGCAGTCGGTGGACAGCGCAACCGTGACGCCTGCCTCCAGGAGGCGGCGGGCGTCCGGATAGACGGCACGGGTGGAGAACTCGCAGCCGGGCAGCAATGTCGCCACTGTCGCGCT
The DNA here is from genome assembly GCF_052246355.1 of Streptomyces sp. 3N207. Lineage (NCBI taxonomy): Bacteria > Bacillati > Actinomycetota > Actinomycetes > Kitasatosporales > Streptomycetaceae > Streptomyces > Streptomyces sp. 3N207. The sequence goes on from NZ_JBQQBV010000014.1 coordinate 61,795, forward strand.
GTTCGCCAGTGCGTCGACGTCCGCGTCCGTGAGGTGCGTGCAGTGGTCCGCCGATGCCGCACCCACTTCCACCGCCAGTTGCACACCCGGACCGTGGGTGAGCTGGTTGGCGTGCACGCGGGGGGTGAGCCCCTTGGCCTTGCCCGCCAGGAGGATGGCCCGCGACCGGTCCTCATCGAACGCGCCCTCCTCGCAGAAGACATCCACCCAGCGGGCGTACGGGGCGCACGCCTGAAGCATCTCGCCCGCCACCAGCGCGGTGTACGCGTCGGGGTCCGCCGCGTACTCGGGCGGGACGATATGGGCACCGAGGTAGGTGACCTCGTCCACGCCCGACTCCGCCGCGACCCGGAGGGCACGGGCCTCGTGCTCGGGAGAGAGCCCGTAGCCCGATTTCGTCTCGACAGTGGTCGTCCCCTGGGCGCGCATCTCCCGCAGATGGGCCTCCAGGGTTGCTGCCAGGGCCTCGTCGGTGGCCTCGCGGGTCGCCTGCACGGTGGTGCGGATGCCGCCCGCCGTGTAGGGGCGGCCGGACATCCGGGCGTTGAATTCCTGGGTGCGGTCGCCCGCGTAGAGCAGATGGGAGTGGCTGTCGACGAAGCCCGGGATCGCGGCCCTGCCGCCCGCGTCGTACGTCTCGTCGGCCGTCGGCACCTTGTCGCTGGGGCCTACCCACGCCACCTCGCCGCCCTCGATGACGAGGGCGGCGTTCTCGATGATGCCGAGCGGGCTTCCGTCGCCCTGGCCAGGGTCGTTGGTGACGAGGGTCGCGATGTCGGTGAGGGAGAGGGAGCGTGACGTGGCGTGAGGCATGGGTCGGTTGTCCTTGGCGCAGGTGTCAGGGGCGGAGGGCGGCAACGGCTTCGGCGAGGGCCTTGGGGACGGAGTCGACGAGGGTGTGGGAGCCGTCCCGCACCACATGCCGGCCGCCCACCACCGTATGGCGCACGTCGGCAGCGGTGGCGGCGAACACCGCCGTCTCGGCACCCAGCCGCGCCACAGGCCCGGCCGTCCGCACCGAATCCAGCGCGACGGTGACGAAGTCCGCCAGCGCCCCCGTCTCCAGGCGGCTCGCCTCGGGCCAGCCCAGCGCGGCGTGCCCGCCCTCGGTGGCGGCCCGCAGCAGCTGTCCCGCGGTCCAGTGGCCCCGCGTACGGCTGGCGAGGCGCTCGTTCAGTTCCAGGGCACGGGCTTCCTCGAACAGGTCGATGACGGCATGGCTGTCGCTGCCCAGCGACAGCCCGGCCCCGGCACGGTCGAGCGCCGGCGCCGGGCCGATGCCGTCGGCCAGGTCGCGTTCGGTGGTCGGGCACATGCACACACCTGTTCCGGAGCCGCCCACTGTGCGGATGTCGTCCGCCGACAGATGGGTGGCGTGAACGGCGGTGGTGCGGGGACCGAGTACGCCGTGCGCGGCGAGCAGCGCGGTCGGCGTCATGCCGTGCACGCCCTGGCACGCCTCGTTCTCCGCGGTCTGCTCGGACAGATGGACGTGCAGCGGCGCGGCACGCTGTTCGGCCCACTCGGCGACAGTGCGCAACTCCCGTGCGGGCACGGCCCGTACGGAGTGCACCGCGGCACCGACCCGCGCGTGGCTGCCGTCCGGGCGGAAGACGGAGGCACGTTCGGCCCATGCCTCGGCGGTGCCGTCACTGAAGCGGAGCTGCTGCCGGGTGGGCGGCTCGCCACGGCCCTTCCGGCCGATGCCGGAGGCGAGATAGGCGGTGTCCAGCAGGGTGATGCGGATACCGGCGTCCGCGGCGGCGGCGACCAGCGCCTGGCTCATCGCGTTGGGGTCGTCGTAGCGCTCGCCCCCCGGCGCGTGGTGCAGATAGTGGAACTCGCCCACGCAGGTGATCCCGGCCAGTGCCATCTCGGCGTACACCGCGCGCGCCAGCGCGTAGTAGCTGTCCGGGGTGAGCAGCGACGCCGTCTGGTACATAGTGTCGCGCCAGGTCCAGAAGGTGCCCGAGCCGACCTGGACGGTGCCGCGCAGGGCCCGGTGGAACGCATGCGAGTGGGCGTTGGCCAGCCCGGGCAGCGTCAGCCCTTGCAGCGTCACCGCCCCAGGTGGTGACGCTTGGACGCCGGTACGGATGGCGCCGAGCCGGCCCTGGGCGGTCACCTCCAGGACAACGTGCGGTTCGACGGTGCCGTTGAGCCACGCGTGCTCGCACCAGTAGACCTTCTCGGCCGGAGCGCCGCCGGGATCGGGGCCTGTCGCGTTGGGGTTCGTCCTGGTCCTCGTGGTCACACCAGACCCTCCAGTACGTCGGCGAGCGCGCTGACGCCCGCCACACAGTCGTCCTCCTCGGCGAACTCGGCGGGCGAGTGCGAGACACCGGTCGGGTTGCGGACGTACAGCATGGCCGTGGGCACCGAAGCGGACAAAATACCCGCGTCGTGTCCGGCGCCGGTGGGCAGTACCGGTACGTCGCCGCCCAGCAGCCCGACCATCCGGTCCCGCAGCACATGGTCGAACTCCACGAGCGGCGTCTGAGACTCCCGCGTGACCTCGACGTCCACGCCGTCGCGCCCGCCCCGCTCCCCGGCCGCGCGTTCGATCTCGGCAACGACGGCGGCCAGCGTCTCCTCGTCCGGAGCCCGCGAGTCGAGCCATCCGCTGACCAGGGACGGAACGGCGTTCACCCCGTTCGGCTCCACCGCCACCTTGCCGAAGGTGGCCAGCGCGCCCGCCAGCCGCGCCTTCTTGCGGGCTGCGAGGACGGTGTTGGCGTAGGTGAGCATCGGATCCCGGCGGTCCTCGAGCCGGGTGGTGCCCGCATGGTTGGCCTCGCCCCGGAAGTCGAACCGCCAGCGTCCGTGCGGCCAGATCGCCGAGGCGACGGCAACTGGATGCGGGGTCTCCGACAGCGCGCGGCCCTGCTCGATATGGAGCTCCACGAACGCGCCGATCCGGGCGAGGCGCCCGGCGTCGGGGCCGAGCTCCTCGGGGCTGTACCCCGCCGCCTCCATCGCCCGCGGGAGCGTCACCCCGTCGGCGTCCCGCAGCGCGTGGGCGCCCTCCTGGGTGAGGGCGCCGGTCAGCAGGCGGGAGCCCACACAGGACAGCCCGAAGCGGGCGCCCTCCTCGTCGGCGAAGTTGACGATCGCGAAGGGACGGGTGAACTCCACGCCGCGGCCCAGGAGTTCGTCGTAAGCGGCGAACGCCGAGATGACGCCGAGGGGGCCGTCGAAGGCGCCGCCCTCGGGTACGGAGTCGAGATGGGAGCCGGTCACCAGCGCGTTCCCGGCGCTCCTGACACCGGCCCACGCCCATTGGTTGCCGTTCCCGTCGACCTCGTACGCCAGGCCGCGCGCCTCCACCTGCTCCCGGAACCACGCCCGGCACTCCATGTCGGGCCCCGACCAGGCGAACCGGCGGTAGCCGCCGCCGCTTGCCCGGCCGAGGGGGAGCAGCTCTTTCCACATCTGGTGGAAGGACGGTGGGGTGCCGCCCGCGGCCGGTGGCCGGTGCGGGCCGGCGGACGAGCCGTCCCCGTCCCTCACAGTTCTCCCTCCCGCATCGGAATGCGGACTCCGCGGGTTTCCGCGACCGCCTCCGCCTCGGGGTACCCCGCGTCGACGTGGCGGATCACTCCCGTGCCGGGGTCGTTGGTGAGCACTCGTTGCAGCTTCTCGCCCGCCAGGGCCGTACCGTCGGCGACCGTGACCTGGCCGGCGTGGAGGGAGCGGCCCATGCCGACCCCTCCCCCGTGGTGGAGGGAGACCCAGGAGGCGCCGGAGGCGACGTTGAGCATGGCGTTCAGCATGGGCCAGTCGGCGATGGCGTCCGAGCCGTCCCGCATGGCTTCCGTCTCACGGTAGGGCGAGGCGACGGACCCGCAGTCCAGGTGGTCACGGCCCAGCACGAGCGGGGCCTTGAGCTCCCCTGCCGCCACCATGTCGTTGAACCGTTCGCCGGCCGCGGCCCGCTCCCCGTAGCCGAGCCAGCAGATCCGCGCGGGCAGCCCCTGGTAGTGCACGCGCTCACCGGCAAGCTTCAGCCAGCGCGCCAGCGACGCGTTCTCCGGGAACAGGTCGAGCAGCGCCCGGTCCGTCGCGGCGATGTCGGCCGGGTCGCCGGACAGCGCCGCCCAGCGGAACGGGCCCTTGCCCTCGCAGAAGAGCGGGCGGATGTAGGCGGGGACGAAGCCGGGGAAGTCGAACGCGCGCGCGTACCCGGCGAGCTGTGCTTCGCCGCGGATGGAGTTCCCGTAGTCGAAGACCTCGGCGCCGGCGTCCTGGAAGCCGACCATCGCCTCGACGTGCGCGGCCATCGACTCGCGTGCGCGCCGGGTGAAGTCGGCGGGCTTCTCGGCGGCGTACGTGCCCATGTCCGCGAAGTCGACACCGACGGGCAGGTAGGCGAGCGGGTCATGGGCCGAGGTCTGGTCGGTGACGATGTCGATGGGGGCACCGTCGGCGAGCAGCTGGGGCAGTACCTCTGCGGCGTTGCCGAGCAGCCCGATGGAGAGCGGACGGCGCGCGTCCCTGGCTTCGACGGCGAGCCGCAGCGCCTCCGCGGTGTTCTCGGCCCGGACGTCCAGGTAGCCGTGTTCGATACGGCGTGCGATGCGCGAGGGGTCGCACTCGACGACGATGGCGACGCCGTCGTTCATGGTGACGGCGAGCGGCTGGGCGCCGCCCATCCCGCCGAGCCCGGCGGTCAGGGTGATGGTCCCGGCCAGCGAGCCACCGAAGCGTTTGGCGCCCACCGCCGCGAACGTCTCGTAGGTGCCCTGGAGGATGCCCTGGGTACCGATGTAGATCCACGAACCCGCTGTCATCTGGCCGTACATGGTCAGACCGAGCTGCTCCAGGCGCCGGAACTCCTCCCAGTTGGCCCAGTCGCCGACCAGGTTGGAATTGGCGATCAGCACGCGCGGGGCCCACTCGTGGGTGGTCATCACCCCGACGGGACGGCCGGACTGTACGAGCATCGTCTCGTCGCCGCGCAGCGTGCGCAGGGTGCGGACCATCGCGTCGAACGACGCCCAGTCGCGGGCCGCCTTTCCGCTGCCGCCGTAGACGACGAGCTTGTCGGGGTGCTCGGCGACCTCGGGGTCGAGATTGTTCTGGAGCATCCGCAGTGCGGCCTCCTGCTGCCATCCGAGCGCGCTCAGCTCGTTGCCGCGCGGTGCCCTGACCGGGCGCGGTCCTGCGGTGCTGGTCATGTTGGCCCTGCCTCCTCGACTCGCGTCGTACGCGCACGCCAGTGGTGTCGTGCCGGACGCGCACGCCTGTGATCGCGTAACGAATCTATTCACCAACGATACGCGCTGAATAGTTCTAGTCAACGGGTCCTCGGCCTCCCCGGGCTGCGGCGGCCAGGGGATGCGGCGGCCTCGCCCGGTGACGTCAGCCACTGTGGGCGCCCGCAGCGGCCTACCGTCGTCGGGTAGCCCTCCCCCGCAGCCCCCGGAGAACGACATGTCGCAGATCCTTTTCGTGCTGACCGGCGCCCGCCACTGGACGCTCGCCGACGGCACCCAGCACCCCACCGGCTTCTGGGCCGACGAGGCCGTCGCCCCCTACGAGGCGTTCAAGGCGGCGGGTCACCAGGTCGTCGTCGCCACCCCCGGCGGGGTACTCCCCAGCGTCGACCAGGCCAGCCTGTCCGCTGACGCGAACGGCGGACAGGACAACGCCGACCGGGTGGCCGCGGGGCTGGAGTCCTTCACCGAGCTGGGCCAGCCGCTGAGCATCGAGGACGTACGGATCGACAGCGGCGGCGGCCCGGCCGGCTTCGACGCCGTCTTCTACCCCGGCGGGCACGGCCCCATGGAGGACCTGGCCACCGACTCCGACTCCGGCACGCTGCTGGTGCGGACGCTGGCCTCCGGCAGGCCCCTCGGCGTGGTCTGCCACGGGCCCGCTGCACTGCTGGCCGCCCACACCCAAGAGGGCGCCAGCGCGGTGTACGGGTACCGGCTGACCGGCTTCACCAACGCCGAGGAGCACCGGACGGGGCTGGCCAACAAGGCCAAGTGGCTGCTCCAGGACCGGCTGGTCGAGGCCGGGGCACACTTCGACGCGGGTGAACCGTGGGCCCCGCACGTGGTCGTGGACCACAACCTGGTCACCGGTCAGAACCCGGCGTCAGCGGGGCCGGTGGCCGCCGAGATCATCAAGATGCTCGGCTGAATCCGTCAGGCGTCACCGACGAAGGGAACGACTCGTGTCCGACTCCCCAGCAGCCTCAGCGATCCACGCCGGCCGGCCCGTCGGCGCCGCCGGAACCTTCTCGCTCGGCGGACAGCTGCCCGTCAACCGGCTCGGCTACGGCGCCATGCAGCTCACCGGCCCCGGCGTCTGGGGCGAGCCCCGGGACCCGGACGAGGCCGTACGGGTACTGCGGCGCGCCGTCGAGCTGGGCGTCAACTTCATCGACACGGCCGACTCCTACGGCCCGTTCGTCAGCGAGCGCCTCATCCACCAGGCCCTGCATCCGTACCCGGACGAGCTGGTCGTCGCCACCAAGGGCGGACTGACCCGGCCCGGCCCGGACGACTGGCGCCCCGTGGGCCGGCCCGAGTATCTGCGCCAGCAGTGCGAACTGAGCCTGCGTCACCTGGGCCTGGAGCGTATCGACCTCTACCAGCTGCACCGCATCGACGAGAAGGTGCCGGTCGCCGACCAGCTGGGCGAGCTGTCCCTGCTCCAGCAGGAGGGCAAGATCCGGTTCATCGGACTGTCCGAGGTCTCGGTGGCAGAGCTGGAGGAGGCCCGGAAACTGGCGGACGTCGTCTCCGTACAGAACCTGTACAACCTCGCCGACCGCAGCGCGGAGCCGGTGCTGGAGTACGCCGAGCAGGAGAACGTCGCCTTCATCCCCTGGTTCCCCATCGCCACAGGTCAACTCGCCCGCCCGGGCGGCCCGCTGGAGACCGCCGCCCATCAGCACGGCGCCACCCCCTCCCAGCTCGCGCTGGCCTGGCTGCTGCGCCGTTCCCCGGTGATGCTGCCGATCCCGGGCACCTCACGGCTCGCACACCTGGAGGAGAACACGCAGGCGGCCCGGATCGAACTCACCGACGCGGAGTTCGAGGAGCTGTCCGCCGCGGTCCAGGTCTGAGACCCAGGTCCGAGATCCAAGGGCTGAGATCCAAGGGCTGAGATCCAAGGGCTGAGGCCGTCGGCCGCGGCCGGAGAGCTAGGCCGGGGCTTTGGGGCGGCCGTGCCAGTCGACGCACATCACCAGCGCGTCGTCCTGGAGCGGCGCCTCACCCCGGTAGGCGGCGAGTTCACGCAACACCGCGACGGGCACCTGCCCGGCAGGGAGCAGCCGGTGCCCCGGCAGGGAGCGGGCCAGTGCGCTCTCGCCGTACGTCTCGCCGCCCCGCCCGGGAGTGCCGTAGACGCCGTCGCTGCCGATCAGCAACCGGTCGCCGGGCTGCACGGTGAAGTGCTCCTCCGCGTAGACGGTGTCCTCGAACATGCCCAGCGGCAGCTGGTGGTCGAAGGGCAGCTCCTCCACACTGCGGCCGCGCCCGCGCCACACCCTCGGGGAGCCCGCGTCCACGACCTCCACCCGGCCGGTGGCCAGCTCGAACCGCAGCAGCAGCACGGACACATACGCCGAGCCCTGGTACTGCGCATAGACCGCCTGGTCGGCGAGGGTCGCCTGGCCGACGAGATCCAGCCCGGCGCGGCGCGCGTTGCGCAGCGCGTTGGTGGCGAGGTTGGTCAGCAGTGCGGCCGCTATGCCCTCGCCCATGCCGTTGGTGACGGTGAGGGTCAAAAACCGCTCGGACGCCTCCCAGTCGAAGCTGTCGCCGAAGATCGCGTACGCGGGCTCCAGATGGGCCCCGACCTCGAACTCCTCGCGTACACAGGAGCGTCCGGGCAGCAGCTGCCACTGCATCTCCGCCGCCAGCGTCAGCCGTGAGGCGCGGCGGGCCAGCACGAACAGGTCCGTGTCGCGCTCGGCGACGAGGATCTCATGACCGAGCGCCTCGCACAGCTGCCGCAGCACCGGGAGCAGGCCGTTCGGGTCGGCGGCGGAGGGCAGACCGGTCGAGAGGGTGCCCAGCCGGTCGCCGCGGATGGTGATCGGAAGGTGGACGACGATCCCGCCCTCCGGCTGCTGGGTCAGGAACGGCTGCTGGGAACCGAAAGCGCGCCCCTGCGGACTGTCGTGCACCGACACCGGCTCCCTCTTGGCCGCATAGCCGTCGACCATCTGCAGCGACTGCATCCCGTAGTCGACCATGCGGATCTCGACGAGATCGGCACCGTACTGCTCCCGCAGCTCCGCGATGACGACCTGGGCGAGGGCGTGCGGCGGCGCGCTGCGCAGGGCCTGTTGAACGGCGGCGAATCTGTCCACGAGCGGTCCTGGTTCTGTGCGGGGCTGACGATGACCCCGCGGGCAGGGATCGCAGTGGCTCAGCCGTTCCGGAAGAGTCCCGCGAAGGACCGTACCGCAGCGGGAGATCCGCGCCCGGCGATGAGTTTTCCGGCCGGTCCCGGTCCATCCCTACGAGAGCCGGGCAACGGGCCCGGCGTCCGAGAGTTGCAGGAGGCAGACCTCATGACCGAAGCAATCGGTCCCCGGGTGGGCGGCATCGTGCTGGGCAGTACGGACCCGAAGAGACTGTGGGAGTGGTATCGCACCGCGTTCGCCCCGGACGCGGAGGACGGCGACGGGACGATGCTCGGCCTGGAGCTGTCCGGGACGTACCTCATCTTCGAGAGCCGGGAGGACGTTGGCCGCAGGTCCGTCGAGCCCGGCAGGATCCTGGTCAACTTCGAGGTGACGGACATCCACGGCATGGCCGAGCGGCTGACCGAGCAGCTCGATCCGCGCTGGGTGCGGCCGGTCGAGGCAGCGGACGAGCACGTCCTGCTGGGCACCCTGGAGGACCCGGACGGCAACTACGTGCAGCTCTTCGAGACCACCGGCGGCACCGACACCACCGACACCAAGTCGCCCTCCTAGCGACATGTTCCGCGAGCAGGAGGACGGATCATCGCGGGAAGGTGGTGGCAGCCGGGACAGCGCGGCGCGGGCCACCGAACTGCTGCGGCACGCGGTCGGCTACGCACTGGGCACCGCGCAGTGCGTGACCCCGGCCCTGCTGCATCTGCCCACCCCGTGCACGGAGTGGGACCTGGGCGGGCTGATGGCCCATGCGGACGACTCCCTGGCGGCGCTGCACGAGGGCATCGCGGAGGGCACTGTTGCGCTGCACCCGAACCGTGCGCCGGGGAGGGCGGCGGAGAGCGGGGACGGCGCGGAGAGCGGGGACGGCGCGGAGAGCGGGGCCGCCGCGGAGACCGGGTGCACCGCGGAGAGCGGGGCCGCGGAGACCGGGTGCACCGCAGAGACCGGGGACCCCGCGGGCGGCGACCCCGCGGCGGCCTTCCGGCTGCGGGCGGCCCGGCTGCTGGGGGCGTGGACCGCCGCCGGTCCGGACCGCCGCCTGATCGTGGTGGCCGACGCACCACTGACGGCGACGGCCTTGGCGCTGACGGGCGCGGTCGAGATGGCGGTGCACGGGTGGGACATCGCACGGGCGACCGGCAGCGCCGACCGGCCCATCCCGGCGCCGCTGGCGGCCCGGCTGCTGCCCGTGGCCCGGCAGTTGGTGCCGCACGAGGGTGCCCGGCATCCGCTGTTCGCGCCGGAGGCCCCCGTCGCACCTGGCGCCCCACTGGGGGACCGGTTACTGGCCTTCCTCGGCCGCGATCCGGCCTACGGCCGGTAGACGCACTCCGTCAGGATGCTGTGCGCTTTCCAGCCCAGCGTCTCGTAGAGCGCCCGCCCCTGCGGAGTGGCGCCCAGAAGGCCGAGGGTGGCGCCGCCGGCCACCGCGCTGTCGGCGAGGGTGCGCATCACGAGGCTGCCCAGGCCGCGGCGGCGGTGTGCCTCCTCGGTGTGGATACGGTCCATGACGGCGTTCTGCCCCAGCACGGACGCCTGGCCGCAGGCCGCGGTCTCGTCTGTCGCGTCGTCGTGTACGCACACATAGGTGACGCCGTCACGGGTCTCGACCGTACGCGAATAGCCCTCGGGCGTACGTGAATGGCCCTCGGGCGGCACCGGCCCGGTCACCTGCAGATCAACGGCCATGAGGTGGCCGGTTTCCGCATGGTCCACTTCCCAACCGGGCGGCAGCCAGGCGGCGACCTGCTCCGGCTCGTCGAAGACCATCAGCCAGGTCTGCGGCACGGTCACCGCGGCGGCGGCCTGGTGCACCGTCGCCTCGTCGGCGTGCAGCAGCACGTGCCGCTCCACCAGACGCTCGTCCCCTACCGCCATGTAGAGCCCCCACGGGCGCTCCACCGGTGCGGGGGTACCTCGGGAGGCGGCCCAGCCCGCCACCCAGTTCCTGATGAGCTCGGGGTCCGCGGCAGGGTGCGGCAGACCCGGAAAACGGGAGTCGTCCAATCAGGGTTCTCCTGTGGGATGCGCATGAGGTGCGTATGTGACGCGCATGCGATGCATGGCTTACGGCCGCGCACAGTACGACAGAACGCACCCTGGAGCACCCGGATTTCGGCCCTGCGCTCACTCCGCGAAGAGGCCGCGCTCGCTCGCCCTCGCGTCGAACTCCTCCAGCCGTGCCTGCGCGTCCGGCAGCCCGTCACACATCGCCTCCAGCAGCACCCGCCCCAGCAGCATGGGGGCGCAGGCCGTGTCGAAGGCCAGGCCCGTACCGACGGCGGCGGGCAGCAGCAGATCCCCTGGGTGCGCAACGGGTGCGAAGGCGCTGTCGGCGACGGTGACGATCGACAGCCCCGCCTGCCGCGCGCTGTCGAGCGCCTCCACCGTCTCCTGCGGGTGCCGCGGCAGCGCGAAGCACAGCAGCACGTCGGCCCCGGCCCGTACGCAGCCGTCGATACGGTCCGCCAGCATGGAGCCGCCCTCGGTGAGCAGCCGTACGTCGGGGTGGACCTTGGCGGCGAAGTACGCGAAGCCGCTCGCCTGCGCGGCTGCGGCCCGCAGCCCGAGTACGGGCAGCGGGCGGGAGGCGGCCAGGAGTGCTCCGGCACGCTCGACCGGCGCCGGGTCGTCCAGCAGCGCGGCCAGGTGCCGCAGATTCTCGATCTCGGCGTGCACGGCCTGCTGGTACTCGTTGAACCCGCCCGGCCCCTCGCCCTCGCCGGTGGACTCGGCCCCCTCGGGCGGCTCGCTCTCCCGTAGGTGGCGGCGGAGCGCCGGATAGCCGTCGAAACCGAGCGCCACCGCGAACCGCGTCACGGAGGGCTGGCTGACCCCGGCCAGCTCGGCGAGCTCGACGCTGGAGAGGAACGGCGCATCACCTGCCCTGCGGACCATGCAGTGCGCGATACGGCGCTGCGTCGGGGTCAGCCGATGCCCCTCGAAGAGCTTCAGCAACCGCGCGCTCGCGCTGCTCATCCCACACCTCTCATTCAGCCCGCGCCTCCCCTGCATAAGACTATGCAGCACCGGCCGCCTCCGGCAAGGCGAAGCCGGAACGGACGTCCGGCAGAAGTGGTGCTAGCACCACTGCCCCGAGGGCGTGGCGCCCGTACTGTAACGGGTATGAGCGCACCCGACCCCGAGCTGAAGAAGGAACTCGACGCGACCGTGCAGACGCGCCGGGAACTGGGCCCCGAGTACGAGGACGAGCTGCTGGATTCCTTCCTGGCGAAGGTGGAACAGCGGCTGGACAACGTCGTCGACAAACGGGTGCGCCGCCAGCTGGCCGAGCAGCAGATGGTGGTCGCACGGGGCGGCAGCACCGGCGTACGCCAGGAGCGGCAGACGCCGCCGCACGGCTTGCCGGACGGGATCGGCGCCCGGCTGGGCCTGGCGGTGGCCTCCCTGGTGCTGGCGATCCCGCTCTCGGCGATAGCCGTGGCCAACGCGGGGCTGACGGGCCTGGTCACCTGCTGGGCGGGCATCGTCGCCGTCAACGGCCTCCAGGCCAGCCGCTCCTGGTTCTCCCGCGGCGGACGCGGCGGAAACGACACCGAGTAGGGCCCGGTAAGGCCCGGCCCGAACAGGGCTCCCAGACCGCCCGGCGGCAGAGCCCCCGGCGGCAGCGCCCCCGCGCCGCCTCCCGTCGGAGAACGGGAGGACAGGCGCAGGGGAGCCACATCCCACGTCACCACACGCACGTGTCACTACACGCATGTCTCACCACACGCGCGGCGCCCTCACCGGCCCTCGTTCGCCAGGAACGCCAGCAGGTCCTGACGGCTCACCACCCCGCTCGGCTTGCCCTCCGCGAGGACGATCGCCGCATCGGCACCCTCCAGCACGGCCATCAGGTCGGCAACGCTCTCCCCCGCGCCCACATGCGGCAGCGGCGCGCTCATGTGCTTGTCCAACGGATCATCCAGGGAGGCCCGCTGAGTGAACAGCGCATCAAGCAGCTCCCGTTCGACGACGGACCCGATCACCTCGGCGGCCATCACATCCGGGTGCCCGGCGCCGCGCTTGACGACGGGCATCTGCGAGACGCCGTACTCGCGCAGCACCTCGATGGCCTCGCCCACCTTCTCCTCCGGGTGCATATGCACGAGGGAGGGGATGGGGCCCGCCTTGAAGCGCAGCACCTCGCCGACCCGCGCCCCGGTGGTGCCGCCCTCCTCCAGGAACCCGTAGTCGTTCATCCATTCGTCGTTGAAGATCTTGCTCAGGTAGCCACGCCCGCCGTCCGGCAACAGCACGACCACCACATCGTCAGGCCCGAGCCGCTTGGCCACTTCCAGCGCGCCGACCACGGCCATCCCGCAGGAGCCGCCGACCAGCAGCCCCTCCTCCTTGGCCAGCCGCCGTGTCATCTGGAAGGAGTCCTTGTCGGAGACGGCCACGATCTCGTCGGTGATGTCCCGGTCGTAGGCGTCGGGCCAGAAGTCCTCACCCACTCCCTCGACCAGATACGGACGGCCCGAACCGCCCGAGTAGACCGAGCCCTCCGGGTCGGCGCCCACGATCCGCACCCGGCCACCACTGACCTCTTTCAGGTATTGCCCGGTGCCACTGATGGTGCCGCCGGTGCCGATACCCGCCACGAAATGGGTGATTTGACCGGCGGTCTGCTCCCACAGTTCGGGGCCCGTCGTTTCGTAGTGCGAGCGGGGATTGTTGGGGTTGCTGTACTGGTCGGGCTTCCAGGCGCCCGGGGTTTCGCGGACGAGCCTGTCGGAAACGTTGTAGTAAGAGTCGGGATGTTCCGGATCGACGGCCGTTGGGCAGACGACGACCTCCGCTCCGTACGCCCGCAGCACATTGATCTTGTCCATGGAGACCTTGTCGGGGCAGACGAAGAGGCACCGATACCCCTTCTGCTGCGCCACGATGGCCAGTCCCACGCCGGTGTTTCCCGAGGTCGGCTCCACAATCACCCCACCGGGCCGTAGTTCGCCGGACTCCTCTGCCGCCTCGATCATGCGCAGCGCGATCCGGTCCTTCACGGAACCGCCTGGATTGAAGTACTCGACCTTGGCAAGGACGGTGGCCTGAATGCCGTCCGTGACGCTGTTGAGCTTGAGCAGCGGGGTGTTTCCGACAAGCTCGATCATCGACTCGTGATACTGCACCGTGGTCTCCGCGCGTAGTCGTGGTCGCAGGGCCGCGGGGTCGCGAGCCCGTTCCCGACAGCCTATGGGCAACACGTGCACACCTCAGGTGCGTTGCAGGGCGGGCCGCACGGGGCAACACAGTCTTGGAGGTTGTGAGCCCCGGCGCACGTACGGACAGTGCGCTCCCGGAGCACGCCGGACCCGGAACCTACAGGACCAGGACGCACGACCTCATGAACAGACGGACGTACCAAGCAGCAGACGTACCAAGCAGCCATGAACCCAAGACCGCGAGAGCCGGTGGGGCCGAGAACTCGGGAGGCGGAACAGCACAATGCCGATGTCGAAGGCGTCGAGCGCGAGAGTAGCCCGGCGAATCGCGACCGCGGCCGCCTACGGAGGCGGCGGACTCGGCCTGGTCGGTGGAGCGGCGGTCGGGCTGCTCTTCACCGAGCTCCAACTGGCGAAACGTCATATCGGCGGCTCCGAGGACGAGCCGCCCAGGGCCGACGGTCTGTACGGCAGCGCCTTCGGCAGGCTCTACTCCGGACGGCCACTGCGCGTTGCCTTCCTCGGCGACTCCACGGCGGCGGGCCAGGGTGTGCATCGCCCGCGCCAGACCCCCGGCGCGCTGCTGGCCTCGGCGCTTGCCGCCATCGCCGAACGCCCCGTCGAGCTGCGCAACGTGGCCCTCTCCGGCGCCATGTCCGACGACCTGGAGCGGCAGATCACCCTGCTGCTGAGCGAGCGGGAGCTGGCCGAGGCGCCGGACGTGTGCGTCATCATGGTCGGCGCCAACGACGTCACCCATCGAATGCCCCCGGCGCGCTCGGTCCGCTATCTCTCGGACGCGGTGGCGCGGCTGCGTACGGCCGGCTGCGAGGTGGTGGTCGGCACCTGCCCCGACCTGGGCAGCGTCGAGCCGGTCGGACAGCCGCTGCGCTGGATCGCGCGGCGGCTGTCACGTCAGCTGGCGGCGGCCCAGACCATCGCCGTCGTCGAGGAGGGCGGCCGTACGGTCTCGCTGGGCGATCTGCTGGGACCCGAGTTCTCCGCCAATCCTCGCGAGTTGTTCGGACCTGACAACTACCATCCCTCCGCCGAGGGGTACGCCACGGCCACGATGGCGATACTGCCCACGCTGTGCGCGGCGCTGGGGCTGTGGCCGACCGAGGACGAGCGGCCGGACGCCCGTCGGCGCGAGGGCATCCTGCCGGTCGCCCGCGCGGCGGCGGAGGCTGCCGCCGAGGGCGGCACCGAGGTCGCCGGGATGCGCGGCCCCTGGGCCCTGCTCAAGCACCGCCGCCGGCGCCGGCTGCCTCCTCCGGAGGAGGCCCGCCCCAAACCCCCCGAGGGCGTCGCCGAAAACCGCTGACGACCGGCTCTCTTGCGGGGTGCCCCCTCTCCCCGCCGCGACGGCGGGAGGCGAAACGAGCCTGATCGGCGGTGCCGAACCCGCCCTCGCCGGTGGGTTCGGCACCGCCGATCACCTACGTCGTCGCTGAGCACCGCTGCGGCGGGAAGGAGGGACGCAGCGGGAGGGGGACGGCGAAAGTTCGCGGGCCCACCATTGAGCGCGGGCCCTCCATTGGTGGCGGCGTTCTCTTGACCGGGAGGCGGAAAAAGCAAACGCTTAGAAGAGGCCCGCATCACATCGCCGGGGCCGTGACCCGCACCCTACGGGCGGGTAGCTTCCGCAGCGTAGCCACTCGCCGACTCCCTCAGGAGCCCTGATGCCCGAAGCAGTGATCGTCTCCGCCGCCCGCTCCCCCATCGGCCGCGCCTTCAAGGGCTCCCTCAAGGACGTCCGCCCGGACGATCTGACGGCCGAGATCATCAAGGCGGCTCTCGCCAAGGTGCCGGAGCTGGACCCGGCCGACATCGACGACCTGATGCTGGGCTGTGGCCTCCCCGGCGGCGAGCAGGGCCACAACCTCGGCCGGGTGGTGGCCGTCCAGCTGGGCATGGACCACCTGCCGGGCTGCACCATCACGCGCTACTGCTCGTCGTCCCTCCAGACGACCCGGATGGCGCTGCACGCGATCAAGGCCGGCGAGGGCGATGTGTTCCTCTCGGCGGGCGTCGAGACGGTCTCCCGCTCGGTGAAGGGGAGCTCCGACGGGATGCCCGACACCCACAACCCGCTGTTCGCCGAGGCAGAGGCCCGCACCGCGGCCCGCGCCGAGCAGGGAGGCGAGGGGTGGGCCGACCCGCGCGAGGAGGGGAAGGCCCCGGACGTCTACATCGCCATGGGCCAGACCGCCGAGAACCTGGCGCGCCACAAGGGCATCACACGCCGTGAGATGGACGAGTTCGGCGTACGGTCCCAGAACCTCGCCGAGAAGGCCATCGCCGACGGCTTCTGGGAGCGCGAGATCACACCCGTCACCACCCCTGACGGCACCGTGGTCAGCCTCGACGACGGCCCGCGTGCGGGCGTGACGCTGGAGGGTGTCGAGGGGCTCAAGCCCGTCTTCCGCCCCGATGGCATGGTCACGGCGGGTAACTGCTGCCCGCTCAACGACGGTGCCGCCGCTCTCGTCATCATGTCCGACACCAAGGCCCGTGAGCTGGGTCTGACGCCGCTGGCCCGGATCGTCTCGACCGGCGTCTCCGCACTCTCCCCCGAGATCATGGGCTACGGCCCCGTCGAGGCGAGTAAGCAGGCGCTGGCCCGCGCGGGCATGTCGATCGGCGACATCGACCTGGTGGAGATCAACGAGGCGTTCGCGGCCCAGGTGATTCCCTCCTACCAGGACCTCGGTATCGACCTGGACAAGCTCAACGTCAACGGCGGCGCCATCGCCGTGGGTCACCCCTTCGGGATGACCGGCGCCCGTATCACCACGACGCTGCTCAACTCGCTCCAGTGGCACGACAAGCAGTTCGGCCTGGAGACCATGTGTGTGGGCGGCGGCCAGGGCATGGCAATGGTGCTCGAGCGGCTGAGCTGACGCACAGAAGTCGCCACGTACCGGTATACGACAGCGAGACCGAAGCGCCCTCAGGATGTGATATACACCCTGAGGGCGCGGCGTTCTCGCAGGTCACAGCGGTGCGTGCGGGACGGGTTCCGGAGTTCCTCTGTCCAGTTCGACGGGATTTGCACTACGGTCGAAGAACCTTGAACAACCTTCCCGACGACGCTGTTGTAGTAATACAGCGCTGTTGTAGGAATGCAGGGGCAATGACCGGGGGGACCGCGTCAGGGGACCGAACCGGAACCGGGAGTCAAGTCAGTGAGCGCCATATCCCTCATCCTGCTGTGCGCGGCGGCTGCGGCCACCGCGTTGGGCGGTGCGGCACTGCACACAGCGCGCGGTCTGCGCCGCCAGTTGACGGCGCTGCGTGCACAGCTGGAGACGGCACCGACGGCGGCCCCGGCCACCGCGATCCCGCGGGCCCGCGACGCCGCGACGGCCGACCGGCAGGCCGATCAGCAGGCCGACGAACGCGGTGCGGACGGCGCGAAGCCGGCCGCCGCCTTCGCGCAGGAGATCCGCGCCGCTGTCGCCGCGGCGCTGGCCGACGAGCGCGAGCGCGAACTGGCCGAGGCCCGCGCCTTCTGGGCCGCCCAGGAGGCACGCGACGCGGGTCCCGGGACGGGCTCGCTGCTGGCCGGCCACGGCACGGAGTACGAGGTGGCACCGGACGACGTCGGGGACGAGTTCACCGACGACCTGGACGCGCTGCTGGAGCCCGAGGCCCGCGGACTCTTCATCCCCCGCCAGCTCGGCCCCGAGGACGGGGACATGGACATCGGGACGGATGTCGCCCCGTACGACCGCGCGGACGACGAGCACGGTGCGGACGCGGAACTCCGCGCGGCATCCGACGCGGCCCGTAGCGATGACGAGGACGACACCGCGGAGGCGGAGTCCCCGGGGCTGGCAGCGGCGCGACGCCGTCACCCGTCCCAGCCGGACTACAACCTCAACGGGGAGCCGGTCACCCCCGGCGCCGCGCCGTCTCCGGCGACCCCCACCGTCACGTTCCACGAGCGCACCGTCGAGCGGCTGGCCGAACTCGCCGATTCGCGTACGCCGCTGGCCGACGTTCGCCCCGGACCGCTGGGAACGCTGGACGTATACGTCTTCGAGGACGGTACGACGGTGTGTCTGTCGCCGGGCCATCGCGCCACGAGCGAGGCGCTGGCCGACGGTATACGCCGGGGCGAGCCACCGGTGCTGATGGGCGGCTCCGGCATCGCCGGCTCCTACACACTCACCTTCGGCTTCCCCGACGGCAGGACCGCCTACCTGCTGGCCGACCGGATCATCACGCCCCTGTAGCGCCCCGCGGGAAAGCCCCCCGCGAGGACAGCGGGGAGCTCTCCAGCAGATGGAGGGCTTCCCGCAGGGCGGATTCCGCAACGGCGGGAGGGGCCGCTTCCAGGGCCGCAACCACATCGTGACCTGCGACCGCGAGTTGATCGCCGACGGCGAAGACACCGGCGTCGGGCAGCACCCGGGACCTGCAGTTCCCGGGAAACTCAAGGCGCTGGGCCAGCAGCGCCAACTCCCGCGCGAGGGAGAGCCCTTCCGCAGCGGCCCCCCGCTGCAAGGTGCTCTGCGGGAGGGCCCGCAGCCGTTCGGCGAGCCGTTCCACGGCATCGGTCAGGGGGCGGGTGTCGAGCCAGGGCACACCCCCACCCTATTCGGCCGTGCTCCGGCGCGGCGCCTCCGCACTGTTGCCAACACACGAACGCTCAGGCAACGTGTCGGCAAGGACTCATTGCAGAAGCGTCCGGAGGCGCCGATGTCCCAAGTCTTCTCCGAAGAGACCCACCGGAACATGCTGTCCCGCATTCCTCAGTGCACTGGTCGTGAAGTCTCAGAATGGCTCCGCGCGGTCGACGAGGGCCCTGCCCTGCTCCGTTTCGAGGAGAAGGTGAGCTGGCTCCGCGGTGAGCACAACCTCGCCTACGGGCACGCCAAAGCAATCATCCACGAGCACGATCTGCGGCGCGCAGCGCGCCACCGCTAGGCCGGGCCTCGTGCCCCGGTCCGGACAGACGACCCGAAGACCCGGAAGACCCTAGGACAAAGGACGCGAGCACGCCGAGGGCCCGGGAGGTTCAGTCACCTCCCGGGCCCTCGCGGTGCTCTTGGCGTCGGCTACCGGCGGCTTTCGTCACCTGCCGCCGACGACGACTAGTTGTCGCCCTGCAAGATGGCGATCAGACGCAGGAACTCCAGGTAGATCCACACCAGGGTCAGCGTCAGCCCGAAGGCGGCGAGCCACGACTCCTCCTTGGGGGCGCCGTAGGCGATGCCGTCCTCGACCTGCTTGAAGTCCAGGGCGAGGAACAGCGCGCCGAGCACGACGCCGATGACGCCGAAGAGGATGCCCAGGCCACCGCTGCGGAAGCCGAGCCCGTCACCGCCGGCGAAGGCGGCGAAGATCAGGTTGACGGCCATCAGCAGCACGAAGCCGATCGCCGCAGCAATCACGAAGCGGTAGAACCGCTGGGTGACGCGGATGACGCGGGTCTTGTAGAGCACCAGGACGGCGGTGAACACCGCCAGCGTGCCCAGCACCGCCTGCATCGCGGCACCGTTCACGAACTGGTTGACGAAGTTGCTCAGCGCACCGAGGAAAAGACCCTCGAAGGCGGCGTACGCCAGGATGAGTGCGGGCGACGGCTTGCGCTTGAACGCCTGCACGAGCGACAGCACCATCGCCACGAGGCCCGCGCCGAGGGCGAGCGGCAGCGACAGCCCGGTGATCCAGGCGAGGGCGGCGGTGACGATGACGAGGCCGAGGGTCATACCCGTACGGGCGACGACATCGTCGATCGTCATCCGCCCGGCGGACGGCGGTGCGGCCGGCGGCGCGTACGGCTGGCCGGGGGCCTGAGTCTGCTGGGCGGCATACGGACCTGGCTGCTGTCCGTACGGGTTCGCGGCGTAAGGGTTGGTCGCGTAGGGGTTCCCGGCCTGCGGCGGCTGCTGCTGCTGGGCGTCGAAACCGGCATAGCCGCCTGAGCGGCTGAACCCCCGTCGCGAGAAGACCGGGTTGCTGCTCCTCATCTCACTCCTCCATGGCCACACAGCGCGGCCTTGCAGTACAGCGTAATGCGTTAGCAAAAACAGCACGCTAGTGCAGAGTCAAGAACGAGCGAAAGCTGTCTGTTGTTCCCTTCCCCTGTGCGGCGCCGACCTCACCCGGGCGGATCTCAAGTCGCCCCGAGAGGGTGTCGCCCCCGAGAGGGTCAGGAACGCATGAGCAGCACAGCGCCCGCGAGTACGGCGCCGAGCACGAGCAGGGCCACGCCGTGGGTGAGCCGGTGGGGGCGCGGCAGGGGCAGCACCCGGTCGGCCGCCAGCCGACCGGGGCCGGTGAGGGTGAGCGCCGCGGCGCCCGCGGCAAGCAGCAGTTCGTACTCGACGCCCTCGGGCGCGAAGAAGCCGCCGCCCCACTTCACCGCGAGCGCGTTGAGCATGGTGCCGAACACCGCGGCACCCGCGAGCGGAGTGAGCAGGCCCAGCACGAGGCCGAGGCCGCCGAGGGTTTCGGTGAGCCCGGCGACGAGGGCCATGGTCTTCGCCGAGGGGTAGCCGGAGGCGCCGAAGAACTGCGCGGTCCCGTCGATCCCGCCACCGCTGAACCAGCCGAACAGTTTCTGTGATCCGTGCGCGGCGATGGTGAGGCCGACCGCCAGGCGCAGCACGAACAGCCCGGCGTCGTAGCCGGACTGCTCGGCTGGTGCGGTGTCGGGACTGCCTGGGACGCCGGATATCGGGGCGTACCGGGCGGTGTCAGTGGTCTCTGGGGCGTGGGGGGACGACATGAGCGGAGCCTCCTGCACCTGTGCGGCGGGACCGGCCGGACAGGTTGTTGAGATTTGAATGGCGGGCCTCGACCGTAACAAGAGGTTCGAATTTGAACAACCGAGTAGGATGGCTGCCATGGCTGGAACCGGGTGGCTCGATGAGCGCGAAATGGCGGCCTGGCTGGGCTTTCTGGAAGCCACCAGCCGGGTGTCCCGCCATGTGGAGCAGCAGCTGAAGGACGACGCCGGGCTCTCCCATGCGCAGTACGAGATCCTCGTCAAGCTCGCCGCGGCACCCGACGGCGAGGTCCGGATGACCGATCTGGCACACGGTCTGTTCACCTCCAAGAGCGGCCTCACCTACCAGGTGGGCCAGCTGGAGAAGCGCGGCCTGGTCGAGCGCCGCTCCTGCCCCACCGACGTACGGGGTGTTCTGGCGGTGCTCACCACGGAGGGCCGCGACACGCTGCGTGCCGCGGCCCCCGGTCATGTGGCCGCCGTCCGCGCCGCCCTGATCGACGTGCTGGAGCGGGACGAACTCGATGCCGTCGCCCGCGCGCTGGGCCGCGTCGGCGCGCGGCTGCGGCCTCCGGGTCAGGGCGCGGGCATGGCGGCCAGCGGCGGGATCAGCACCTCCTCCTCGTAGTCGAGGTGTGCTTCGAGCTCGCCCGTCATCCGGGAGAGTTCGGCCCGGAAGCGGTCCGGATCGGCCGTCGCCAGATCGGCCAGCAGCGCCTCCAGTTCGCCACGGATCCGCTCCACCGTGCGGTGCTCGGCACGCAGCCGTTCGAGCGCCGGGGCCAGATGCGGGAACTTCTGCGCCAGTACGGGGAAGACCCCCTGGTCCTCCGAGGTGTGGTGGACGTGCAGGGACTCGCAGAAGGCGAGGCAGTGCTGCCGGATCTGCAGTCCGAGCGGAGGCGGCGGGGCGTCATCGGTGACGCTCCGCGCCGAGAAGTGCGCCTCCGCCTCGGCCGCCACATGACGCAGCTGCTCACGCAGCCAGGTGTGCACCTCGAGCAGCTTGTCGACGAGGCCGGTGAAGGGCGCGTCCGCGTACGGGCGTTCGAGCCGGATCACGGGCAGCGGTCTGCCCGTCCGCGCCTGGTAGTCGGCGTACCCGGGCTGCTGCCGCACCACGTGCGCGAACAGCCGTGCCCGCTCGGCCCCCTCGGTGGGCACGGCCACGGCGCCGAACGAGTCGGACCCCACCTCCACGCGGACCATCGGGTGTGCGAGGAGGTTGTGGTACCAGGCGGGATTACGGGGCGCGCCGCCCGCCGAGGCGACGACGAGAAGGTGGCCGTCCTCGTCGCGGACGAACGCGAGCGGTGAGGTCTGCTCCAGGCCGGTACGGGCTCCGCGAGTGGTCAGCAGCAGCAGATCACCGCCGGCGAACGGCCCGCCGACCCGGCCGGAATTGGCGCGGAACTCCTCGATGACAGCGCGGTTGAAGTCCGTGACGCGGGGCGGGTCGGACTGAATGGGTGAAGGGGTCAAGAAAGCAGCTCCATGGGAAAGGGAGCTCTCCCCAGGACATGGGTGGGCGCACGGGTGGCCGGAACGGCACCCGGGCACATCCGGGCAGGGGAGAGCCCGGCGAGGAAAGTGGAAGAGAAAGGGCGCGCTCGTTCTGTCAGCAGGCGGCGCGGAACGGCGGCTGCGCTGCGCGCAGGCCGTCAGAGATCACGTGTCAGACGAGCCCGGCGGTGTGTGTACCCACGATGCACTCCTCACGTCAGGGTGCCTCCATGACACTGCCGTACAAGCGACAGCGGCACGCGGCACAGCTGGCTATTCAACCGGCCGCCTGCCTCTGTTTCAAGAGCTCCCCGGATCCGGCGGAAGAGCGGAAGAACAGCAGAAGCGGCAGAGCGGAAGCAGCGGAGCCGAAGGAGAGGGCCGCCGTATCAGGCGAGGCCGGGCCGGACGGGACGGGCCACGGCCGCGTGTTCGTCACGATGACGGGCGTGCTCGGCGTGATCGCACTGCTCGCGCTCGCGCTTCCCCGCGTCCGGCCCGCTCCGGACCCGGACGGCTACCGCTCGGCCGGCCGCAGTACCTCCCCGAGCCGCCGCAGCCCCTCCCGGATCTCCTGAGGGGTGTGCGTGGTGAACGACAGCCGCAGCGCGGCAGGGTCGGGAGGGCCCGCGAAGAAGGGCGCACCCGGAACGTAGGCGACGTCCTTCGCCACGGCCTCGTGCAGCAGCTCCGTCGCGTCGTACCCCGCCGGCAGCCGTGCCCAGACGAACATGCCGCCCTGCGGGTGGTTCCACGTACTGCCCGACGGCAGTGCGGCGGACAGCCCTTCCAGCAGCGCGTCACGGCGGTCGCGGTAGGCGTCGCGGACCCGCGTCAGATGCGCGTCCAGGTCGTTGTCCGCCAGATAGCGGGCGGCTGCCGCCTGGTCGACGGTGGAACAGTGCAGATCCAGCGCCTGCTTGGCAATGACGCAGGCGCGGCGCAGTGCGGCCGGGGCGCGCAGCCAGCCGAGCCGCAGTCCGGGCGCCATCACCTTGGAGAAGCTGCCCAGCAGCACCGTGCGGTCGGCGGCCTGCGGCAGCGAGGCGACCCACGGCTCGTGCTCGCCCTCGAAGCGCAGCTCTCCGTAAGGATCGTCCTCCACGATCCACATCCCGTACTGCGCGGCGACCTCCGCGACGGCCTGCCGGCGGGCGAGCGGGAGGGTGCGTCCGGTCGGGTTCTGGAAGGTGGGGATCAGATAGAGCATCTTGGGACGCTCGCGCTCCACCACCTCCGCCAGCGCCACCGGGTCGACACCCTCGTCGTCGGCGTGGACGGGCACCACGCGCGCACCCGCGAAACCGAAGCACTGCAGCGCCGCCAGATACGTCGGGTCCTCCACCAGCACGGTGTCGCCAGGCTCCAGCAGTGTGGTCGCCAGCAGGGTGAGGGCCTGCTGCGAACCGGTCGTCACCAGCAGCTCGTCGGGCCCGGTCGGCAGGCCGCGCTCCCCCAGCCGCCGCGCCACCGCCCCGCGCAGCGCCGGATCGCCCTCGGAGGTGGAGTACTGAAGCACCCGCTGCGGCTGCTCCGCGAGCACCCGGTCGTAGGCGGCGCGTATCGCCTCGGCGGCGAAGAGCTCGGGCGCCGGGAGCCCGCCGGCGAAGGAGATCACCTCGGGCCGCTCGGTCAGCGCCAGGATCTCCCGTACGGGCGAGGAGCCGACCGAGGCGGCGCGGGCGGCGAGCGGTGGTGCGGGAGCGGTGGCGGGAGCGGGTCCCGGGAGCGTGCTGGGAGTCATTCCCGCAGCTTAGAAGCGTCCTGGGGAACCGCCGCAGTGATTTCCGTAACGTGGACAGCGGGCGTGGGCCCGCCGCTTCAGAGCGCGTGACCTCCCGCGGCCTGGAGGACCTGACCGGTGACCCAACGGGCCTGGCGGGAGGCGAGGAAGACCACCGCGTCCGCGATGTCGTCCGGCAGCCCGACCCGGCGCAGCGGGATCTGCGGGAGGACCTGCTCGACGAGTTCGTCCGGCATCCACCCCGTCTGCACCGGACCGGGTGCGACGGCGTTGACGCGGATGCCGCGCGGGCCCAGATCGAGTGCCGTCGCCCGGGTGAGGGCCTCCAGCGCCGCCTTGGAGGTGCCGTAGGCGGTCTGTCCGGGGAAGGCGCGGGCCGCGTCCGTGGAGATGTTGACCACGGCTGCCTCCCGGCCCCGCCGGGCGAGGTCGGCGATCAGCAGGGCGGGCGCGTAGGTGTTGACCCGGTAGGTGCGCTCCAGGGACTCGGCCGTCAGCTCGTCGGCGCTGTCGACAACTTCGCAGTGCGCCGCGTTGTTCACGAGCACGTCGACGGGCCCGAGGCGGGCGCCGACGGCGTCGAGCAGCGGACCCGGCGCCGCACCGTCCGCGAGGTCGGCGGGGAAGAGCTCGGCCGCCGCCGCGCCCGCTGTGTGCAGCCGCCGCAGCACTACCTCGGCTTCCTCGCGCCCTGGCGTCCGGTGCGCGAACGGGACGCTCTGCGGGCTGCCGTCGGCCGGATACCAGTGCGCGGCGACGCGGGCGCCGAGGCGGGCGAAGGCGAGCGCCGTCGCCTCGCCGATCCCGCCCACGGCGCCGGTCACGAGCACGGTGCGTCCGGAGAGTCCAGGATCGATCATCACTTGACCGTGACAGCGGGCGCTGACCCGCTCAACCGGATTTCCGACGGCGGCACCCGGCCCAGGATCCCTCTCCCGCCCCGCCCGCCTCAGTGGCCCTCGCCCGCTGCCCCGGCCTGGACCAGCCAGATGTGGCCGTCCGGGTCGGCGAAGGCGCCCGAATAGCCCCAGGGCTGGTGTGCCGGTTCGCTGATCGTCCGGGCACCGGCACGGACGGCGCGGGCGATCATCTCGTCCACGTCGCTCTCCTCGGCGACCGGCACCGCGAGGACACACTCGCTCTGACCGGGCTCCGCGACGGTGTGGTCGCCGGTGACCCAGTCGAAACCGCCGGTGGGGATGAGCATCAGCCGCAGCCCGTCGTTGACGATGAACCGCAGCGGCTCGGGCACCCCGTCCTCGGCCAGCTTTCCGACGGCCTCCAGGCCCAGCCCGTCCCGGTAGAAGGTGTACGAGGTCATGCGCTCGGCGACGGGCAGACTGACGGTGACGGCTCCGAGCGTTCGGGTGGCGGCCATGGGTACCTCCTGGGAGTGGTTGCGGACCTTCGGATACGGACCATCCATCGCACCCTTCTTCATCGCACCGGCACGGTTGCCTCGGCACGCGCGCCGCACCGGGGGCGCGAATCGCCGGTTGGGGTCACGCCGAACGGGTACCTGCGGGCCGATATTGGGCCCTGGAGCGAATTCGCGAGAAAGGGAGGCCCGCACATGACGGCGGAGATGTCCGAAGGGGAGATGGAAGTATCCGTGGAGCTCAGCGGCTGTGCCTGCGAGGACGCCGAGGCGGTCTTCCGGGTGCTGAGCGCACTGTTCCCCTCGGACTGGACGGAGCTGCAACCCGAGGGCCGCAAGGCCAACGTATGGCTGTCCCGGTTCGACGTCTCACGCGACAGCGGGCGCCCGGAGGCCGTGACGCTCGGCGCGCAGGTGACGGCGGAGCTGCAGGGCTCCCCGCAGGCGGTCGAGCGGTTGCACCGCGTACTGCTGGAAGCGTTCGGCGTGGTGGAGGTGCTGGAGGTCGCCGGCGACCAGGAGAAGCAGCTCCGGCTCCGTCTGGAGACCCGCTGAACGCACGCCGAGCTCCTCGCCGCGGATTCCGGACGAGCGTTTGCGAACTTCTCTGCTGCGGATTCCGTACGTGGGCGATGCGGATCCCGTACGTGCGAGATGCGGATTCCGTACGGCGGGGGTGGCTCCAACAGATCGGCGTTCGGCCGGTTGGTGCCCGGAGCCGGACTTGAACCGGCACGGCCCTTAGGGCCAACGAGGTTTAAGCTCGTCGTGTCTGCATTCCACCATCCGGGCACCGGCTCCTGGACCGCGTCGTACGCCGCCGGGCGCAGACGGCCCTCCCCAGGGCGCGGGACGAGCCTATCCAGGGTCATCCCCCGAACAGCGGATCGACAGACCGATGTTGTCTTATTTTATTGGCAACTGACGGCCCATCAGTGTCACATGCACCACTTCGCAGCGGTCTCCCCTCCGCGCCCGGCTCGCCAGGAATGACGGAAAGTCGCCGTTCAGTCACGGGAGTTCGCGACCCAAGTCCACCAGGGTCATATGCCCCTGGCTATTGCCGGGACGGCTCGCTCCTCCGTCTCAGGGTCGGCCGTCATACCCAAGGATGACCGTGGGGCCGCAACTCCCTCCGAAGGCTGCCCCGGAAACAAGAGCCGGGGCTGATCCAGCAGCGCGGATCCGACGGAACGATGGAGGCACATGGAAAGTTCCGTCTTTCACCAGACCAACGTCCGACAGGAGCACCGCGCCGTGACGACCAGCACCCGTCAGCACCACACCGCGGGCGGCCCGTACCCCGGAGCCCCCGCCGACCGTATGAGCACCGGCGTCGCCGCGGCGCGTGCCACGGACCTGTCCAAGGTCTACGGCCAGGGCGAGACCAAGGTGGTAGCGCTCGACCGGATATCGGTCGAGTTCCGGCAGGCCGAGTTCACCGCGATCATGGGCCCCTCGGGCTCCGGCAAGTCCACGCTGATGCACTGCATGGCGGGGCTCGACTCGATCTCCAGCGGCAGCGCCCGCATCGGTGACACCGAACTGACCGCCCTCAAGGACAAGAAGCTGACCCAACTGCGGCGCGACCGCATCGGCTTCATCTTCCAGGCGTTCAACCTGCTGCCCACGCTCAACGGCCTGGAGAACATCACGCTGCCGATGGATATCGCGGGCCGTAAGCCGGACAAGGCGTGGCTGGACCGCGTCATCCAGACCGTCGGCCTCGCCGACCGGCTCAAGCACCGGCCCAACCAGCTCTCCGGCGGTCAGCAGCAGCGGGTCGCCGTGGCTCGGGCGCTCGCCTCCCGACCGGAGATCATCTTCGGGGACGAGCCGACCGGCAACCTCGACTCCCGCGCCGGCGCCGAGGTGCTCGGCTTCCTCCGCAACTCCGTACGCGAACTGGGCCAGACCGTCGTCATGGTCACCCACGACCCGGTGGCCGCCGCCTACGCGGACCGGGTCGTCTTCCTCGCCGACGGCCGCATCGTCGACGACATGGCCGGCCCGACGGCCGACAGCGTGCTGGAGCGGATGAAGTCCTTCGACGCCAAGGCCCGGACGAGCTGAGCCGAGCGGGCCAGCTCCGAACTCCCGCGCCTTGCGGCGCCAGTCCGCCCGGCGCCGTCCGCCGTATGTGCTCTCACGCCGTACACGCTTCCGCGCCGTACACGCGTACGCGCCGCATCCGGTTCGCGCCGTACACGCTTCGGCGCGCCGTACACGCTTCCGCGGCCGGCCTCCCGCAGCCGGCTTCTCGCCTCTCGCAGAAGGACCTTCCAGGACTTCCTCATGCTCCGAACAGCCTTGCGCAACGTCTTCGCGCACAAGGCCCGGCTGCTGATGACCATGCTCGCCGTGCTGCTCGGCGTGGCCTTCGTCTCCGGCACCCTGGTCTTCACCTCGACCATCTCCGACGCCTTCCAGAAGAGCTCCGAAAAGGGCTACGCGAACGTCGACGTCTCCATACGCCAGGACAAAAGCGACTCCCCCGAAGGCCGGGGCACCGTCTCGCCGTTGAGCCAGCGCACCCTCGACCGGGCCGGCAAGCTGCCCGGCGCCAAGTCCGCGACCGGTGTCGTCTCCGGCTTCGCCGCCCTCTCCGACAAGAACGGCAAGCTCGTCGGTGACGGCTTCTCCACCGAGGGCGCCAACTACTACGCCGGCCGGGACGGCAAGAGCTCCGACCCGCGCTACCCGATGAAGGACGGCGCCGCGCCGCGCGCCCCGGGCCAGATCGCGCTGGACGCCAAGACCGCGGAGCGCACCGGCTACAAGGTCGGCGACACCGTCCGCATGTCGGTGAACGGTCCGGTACGCAACGAGAAGGTCACCGGCATCTACACCACCGACGACGGCAACGTCGCCGCCGGCGGCTCTCTCGTGCTGTTCGACAACGCCACCGCGCAGAAGCTGTTCGCCAAGCCCGGTGAGTACACCGACATCCAGCTCAAGGCCGAGCCGGGCGTCTCGCAGACCGCGCTCAAGCAGCGGGCCGAGAAGATCCTGCCCTCCGACGCCGAGGCCGTCACCGGCAAGAAGCTCGCCGACGACGAGTCCAAGCAGATCGAGAACGGCATGTCCGGCATGAAGACCAGCCTGCTGGCCTTCGCCGGGATCTCGCTGTTCGTCGGCATCTTCATCATCGCCAACACCTTCACCATGCTGGTCGCCCAGCGCACCAAGGAGCTGGCGCTGCTGCGCGCGGTGGGTGCCAGCCGCCGCCAGGTCACCCGTTCGGTGCTCATCGAGGCGCTGGCCGTGGGCGTCGTCGCGGGGCTGACCGGGATGGCCGCCGGCGTCGGCATCGCGGTGGGACTGCGCTCCCTCGTCGGCAGCATGGGCACCATGCCCGACGGACCGCTGGTGATCGAGCCGAACACGGTCGTCATCTCGCTGTTCGTCGGCGTCGTCATCACCGTACTGGCGGCCTGGCTGCCGGCCCGGCGCGCGGCCAAGATCCCGCCGGTCGCGGCGATGGGCAGCGTCCATGCCCCGGCGACGACCCGCTCGCTGATCGTCCGCAACATCATCGGTGCGCTGCTGTCCGCCGCCGGTGCGGTGCTGGTGCTGATGGCGACCAAGATGGAGGACGGAGGCAAGGCCCCCATGGGGGCGGGCGCCGGGCTGCTGCTGATCGGCGTGTTCGTCCTCACCCCGCTGCTGTCCCGCCCACTGATCGCGGCTGCGGCCCCGGTGCTGCGGCTCTTCAACGTCAGCGGCAAGCTTGCCCGCCAGAACGCGGTACGCAACCCGCGCCGCACGGCCGCCACCGCCTCCGCGCTGATGGTCGGCCTGACCCTGATCACCGGTCTGACGGTCATCGCCAGCGGCGTGCAGCAAGCCATCGAAAAGATGGCGTCGGACTCGCTGAAGGCCGACTACACCATCTCCATGGCCAACTTCACCCCCCTCTCCCCCACGGTGGAGAAGAAGCTGGCCCGGTCGGACGAGGTCGCCGCCACCTCGCCGCTGCGCAACACCTGGGCCGACATCGACGGCGAACCGGAGTATCTGACCGGCGTCAACGGCTCCACCATCGCCCAGCTCACCTCGCTCGACTTCACCAAGGGCGGCTGGTCCGGCATCGCCGGCGGCAAGCAGGTCGTCGTGGACACCAACACGGCCAAGCAGCAGGGCTGGAAGCCCGGCTCCCGGTTCGAGGTGACGTACCGCGACGGCAAGAAGGGCCGGCTCTCGGTCGCCGGGGTCTACAAGGGCAACGAGCTGATCAAGGGGATCCTCGTCGACAACAAGGCCGTGACCCCGCACATGGCGAAGGTCGCGGACATGCAGGTCCTGGCCAAGACCAAGGACGGCGCGACGGCCGAGGTCAAGAAGTCCCTCGAAAAGCAGCTCGGGGACAACCCCGCCGTCAAGGTCGAGGACAAGAAGGACATCTCCGAGGGCATCGCTCAGATGATCAACATCATGCTGAACATGCTGTACGGGCTGCTCGCGATGGCCGTCATCGTCGCCGTGCTCGGCGTGATCAACACGCTCGCCATGTCGGTCTTCGAGCGCGGCCAGGAGATCGGGATGCTGCGCGCCATCGGTCTCGACCGGCGTGGGGTCAAGCGGATGGTGCGGCTGGAGTCGCTGGTCATCTCGCTCTTCGGCGGGGTGCTCGGGATCGGCCTCGGCGTCTTCTTCGGCTGGGCCGCCGGTGAGCTGATCGCCAGCTCGCTGGGGACCTACTCGCTCGTCCTGCCCTGGGGGCGGATGGGTATCTTCCTCGGGCTGGCCGCGCTGGTGGGCGTACTCGCCGCGCTGTGGCCCGCACGCCGGGCGGCCCGGCTCAACATGCTGGCCGCCATCAAGACGGAGTGAGCGCCGGGGCCCCTTCGCGGGGCCCCGGACCCCACCGACCGGGGTGGGGCAGGGGTTGGTCTGGCCCCTGCTCCACCCCTATCCGTTTCTCAGGGGAGCGCGTCCCCGTCCGCCGTCCACCGGCGGGTCCGCAAGGGCAGCCCCGAGGCGCCGGACTCGGGAGTCTTCACGGCGAGCACCTGGTTGACGCCGATGCGGTTGCGCTCGAACGCCAAAGCGGAAGCCGCCATGTAGAGGCGCCAGACCCGCGCGCGGCCCGGCGTGGTCAGCCGCGCGGCCCGCGCGAAGTCGGCTTCCAGATTGCGGACCCAGGCGCGCAGCGTCAGCGCGTAGTGCTCGCGCAGCGACTCGACGTCCCGCACCTCGAAGCCCGCCTGCTCCAGCATCCCCACGGTGCGCCCGAGGGGTGCGAGTTCCCCGTCGGGAAAGACGTAGGCGTCGATGAACGGGTCCACCTCGTACGACTCTTCGTCGGCGACCGGCCGTCGCGCGATCTGGTGGTTCAGCAACCGCCCGCCGGGCTTCAGGAGGGCGTTCAGATTGTCGGCGTACTCGCGGTAGCGCGCCCCGCCGACGTGCTCGGCCATGCCGACCGACGAAATGGCGTCATACGGCCCACCCGTCGCCCGACCACCGCCCCTGTCCGAGGCGCTTCGCGCCGCCTGTTCCTTTGCGATCTCGCGGTAGTCCTGTACGCGGATCTCCACGCGGTCCGCCAGTCCCTCCTCGGCGATCCGCTTGCGGCCGTAGGCGGCCTGTTCGCGGGAGAGGGTGACAGCGACGGCGCGTACTCCGTATTCGCGCGCCGCGTGCAGCACGAGGGAGCCCCAGCCGCCGCCGACGTCCAGCAGCCGCTGGCCCTCGCGCAGTGCGAGCTTGCGGCAGATCAGGTCGAGCTTGTCGCGCTGGGCGTCCTCCAGGGTGGGGGAAGCGCCCGGCTGCCAGTAGGCGCAGGAGTAGACCATGCTGGGGCCCAGCACCAGCTCGTAGAAGTCGTTGCCGACGTCGTAGTGGTGGCTGATGGCCTTGCGGTCGCGGCCGAGAGTGTGGCGCAGCCCGGTGCGGCTCCGGGCCTCCTCCGCGGGCGGCGGGGGCGGCAGCCCGGGCCCTGCCAGCCGCAGCAGCTCGGTGGCGGCCTGCCGGGCTGCCGGGTCCCGGGCCAGCGACAGCGCGCCACGTGCCCAACCCGGGCCGATCGCAGGGGTGTTGTCCGATCCGGCCGCGGCTGCGGGTCGCTCGTCCCGCTCCCAGAGCAGTCCGGCCAGCAGGTCGAGCGCCTGGTACAGATCGCCCTCGACATCGAGCTCCCCGGCGACCCAGGCCCGCGCCAGCCCCAGTTCTCCCGGCCGCCACAGCACCCGGCGCAGTGCCCGACGGCTGCGTACGACCAGTACGGGGGCCCCGGGCGGCCCCGCCTCGCTGTGGTCCCACGCCCGCACCCTGACCGGGAGCGGGTTCCCCAGCAGCTGCTCCGCGAGCGCGACAATCCGTTGGGCGTCACCGGCCATTGAGCACACCTCCGTGTCAGGAAGGGGTGGATTCCCCGTACACATAACGTGTGCAGGGCTGGGTGTATGCCCACTGTGCCCAACGGAACGGTCGATTCGGTATGACGAAATACGACGAGAGGGGCGTGCGCCCCACGGATGGCGCACGCCCCTCTCGGGGTCCCTACGGCCGGCCCTGCTGCGGGCCGGCCTGCGGGTCATCAGGTCAGGAGGAGGCAGTTGCCTTCTCGCTCTTGCCGTCCACCGGGCTGTCGGCCCGGCTGTCGGCGGTGGCCTTGCTGGTGTCGGTGGGCGCGGACGCCTCCGACTTGCCGAGCGCGGCCGCGGACACCGGCGCCGCCGCCTCGTAGAACTCGCCGCGCGGGTGCTCCATGGCACCCAGCGAGACGACCTCGCGCTTGAGGAACATCCCCAGCGTCCAGTCGGCGAAGACCCGGATCTTGCGGTTCCAGGTCGGTACGGCCATGCCGTGGTAGGCACGGTGGAAGTACCAGGCCAGCCGGCCACGCAGCTTGATCTTGGTCTTGCCGAAGACGATCATCGCGACGCCCTTGTGCAGACCGAGCCCGGCGACGGCGCCCTTGTTCGCGTGCTTGTACTTGCCCTGCGGGAAGCCGCGCATCCCGGAGATGACGTTGTCCCCGAGCACCTTGGCCTGGCGCAGCGCGTGCTGCGCGTTGGGCGGGCAGAACGCGCCCTCCTTGCCGGCGGCCAGGTCCGGAACCTGCGCGTTGTCGCCTGCGGCCCAGGCGTAGTCCACGCCCTTGACCTGCATGCCGGCGTCCACGTCCACGTGGCCCTTGGGGCCGAGGGGCAGGCCGAAGCGGGAGAGCACCGGGTTGGGCTTGACGCCCGCGGTCCACACGATGGTGCTGGAGTCGACCTCCAGCCCGTTCTTGAGCACCACATGGCCGTCCACGCAGGACTCCATGGAGGTGTTCAGATAGACCTCCACGCCGCGCTTCTTGAGGTGTTCGAGGCCCCACTCGCCCAGCTTCGGGCCGACCTCGGGAAGGATCCCGGGGGCCGCGTCGACGAGGACGAACCGCATGTCCTCGCGCCTGACGTTGGGGTAGTACTTGGCGGCATCACGCGCCATGTCCTCGACCTCGCCGATGGTCTCGGCACCGGCGAAGCCGCCACCGATGAAGACGAAGGTGAGGGCCTTGCGGCGGGCCTCCTCGTCCTGCGTGGAGTCCGCCTTGTCGAGCTGCTCGAGGACGTGGTTGCGCAGGCCGATCGCCTCTTCCACACCCTTCATACCGATGCCGTTCTCGGCGAGACCGGGAACCGGGAAGGTACGGGAGACCGCGCCCATCGCGATCACCAGGTAGTCGAAGGGCAGCTCGTACGCGTCGCCGACCAGCGGCGCAACGTGGGCGACCTTGCGGTCCTGGTCGATGGAGGTGACGCGGCCGGTGAGAACCTCAGCCTTGGGGAGCACGCGTCGCAGGGGGACCACGACGTGGCGGGGTGAGATGCTGCCGGCGGCAGCTTCAGGGAGGAAGGGCTGGTACGTCATGTACGACCGCGGGTCGACGACCGTGACGGTCGCCTCGCCGTAGCGCATCTTCTTCAGGATGCGCCGCGCTGCGTACAGACCGACGTACCCGCCGCCCACTACGAGGATTCGGGGACGCTCCGTGGTGCTCATGAAATCGAGTATCCACCCACCTGTGGGGGTCACTTCGTGAGGGCCTTCACAAGCAAGGGCGCACCCTCTGCTACACTGCGCCGCCCCGTGATCGAGCCCACACACTTTTCATGAGGCGTACGGGGAACCACCGGGCGGCGTGCGGCGTTGCTGGAGCTTTTGAGCTGCGGGTATCAGCGGAGCATCGGGTAGACCACGCGACGGTGGCGAAGCCGCTCATGTCCTGCTGACCGGACGGCGGGTGCCCGTTGCGGCGAGGGCACATCCGGAACCCTGCCTTCTAACCCAAAAACCTTGGCTCACCGGGCACTTTCTCATGTGAAACAATTCACGAAACTCGTCCGACGCAGCGCTCACGGGCCCTCGTGAGGCCCCTCCAACACCTATCAGCAGAGAGATGCTCTGCTCAAGTGAGAGCTTGCCGCCCCCTCGCCGACGCCCCTCACCGGCGTCCCTTCGCAGGGTTGACGGCGCTCTACTCGGCAGTAACACTGCCCGGATGGCGATCAGCAAGGGGAAGACCCTCGGAACGTTCGCCGCGCTGGCCGCCGCGGACCTGTACGCCACCGCGAAGGCCCCGAGAGGCCCGGCACGCGCGGCGAAGCCCTTCCTCATGCCCGCACTCGCGGCGCACGCCCGGCGCTCCGCACAGCCTGGACGCCCGCCCGCAGCGTTGCTGGCCGGGCTCGCCTGTGCCACCGCCGGCGACACCGCACTGCTCTGGGACCGCCACCATCGTGCGCTGCTGACCGGTATGGCCGCCTTCCTCGGCACCCAGGTCAGCTACACGGCGGGGATGACGGCGCAGCTCGGTGCCGTACGAGGGCTGCGCGCCCGCCCGAAGCGCGCCGCCGCCGCGTTCGCCGCATGGGGGGCCGTCAACGCGGTGCTCGCCCCCACGCTGGAGCGGCGGCTGCGCCTCCCGGTGGCGGGCTACAGCCTCGCGCTCGCGGCGATGGGTGCCGCGGCGCTCGGCGTCGGCGGCAAAGTCGCCACCGGCGCGCTGGCGTTCATCGCCTCCGACGCGCTGATCGGGCTCCAGGCGGCGGGGCACGAGTTCCCCTCCCAGGAAGTGCTGATCATGGCGGGGTATCTGCTGGGCCAGTACCTCATCACGACGGGCTGGCTGGAGCGCGCACCGTCCCCCGCACCGGCCTGAGCGCGACCCGCGGTCAGCGCCTACCGTCGTGGACGTGCACGCCCCGAACGACCCCAGCTCCGCGCCCGCGTCCGCGCCGCCCATGCCGCCGCTCTTCGACTGGCGGTTCGCGGCGGACCCCTATCCCGCGTACGCCTGGCTCCGCGAGCACGCGCCCGTACGCAAGACGCGGCTGCCCAGCGGGGTGGAGGCGTGGCTGGTGACCCGGTACGCCGACGCGCGGCAGGCGCTCGCCGACCCGCGGCTGAGCAAGAACCCGCACCATCACGGCGAACAGGGCGCACACGGCAAGGGCAAGGTCGGCATTCCGGGCGAGCGCAGCGCGAACCTGATGACGCATCTGCTCAATATCGACCCGCCGGACCACACCCGGCTGCGCCGGCTGGTCTCCAAGGCGTTCACCCCGCGCCGGGTCGCCGCCTTCGCGCCCCGGGTACGGGAACTCGCGGACGGTCTCATCGATTCCTTCGCGACGCGGGGCGAGGCCGATCTGATCCACGAGTACGCCTTTCCGCTGCCGATCTACGCAATTTGCGAGATGCTCGGCGTACCGCGTGAGGACCAGGAGGACTTCCGCACCTGGGCGGGCATGATGCTCCATCAGCCCGGCAGCCCGCGCGGCGGCGTGGGGCGCGCGGTCAAGCGGATGCGCGGCTACCTCGCTGAGCTGATCCACCGCAAGCGCGCCGAACTGGCAGGTGCGGAACCGGCCGGTGCCGAGGGCGGCGAAGAGCTGACGTCGGGCGATCTGATCTCCGGGCTCATCCGCGCCTCCGACCACGGCGAGCACCTCACCGAGAACGAGGCCGCCGCGATGGCGTTCATCCTGCTGTTCGCCGGGTTCGAGACGACCGTCAACCTGATCGGGAACGGTACGTACGCGCTGCTGCGCCACCCCGGGCAGCGGGCCGTCCTCCAGCGCGCGGTCGCCGACGGGGACGAGGGGCTGCTGGCCGGTGCCGTCGAGGAACTGCTGCGCTACGACGGCCCCGTCGAACTGGCCACCTGGCGCTTCGCCACCCGCGAGCTGACGATCGGCGGGCAGCGGGTGCGGGAGGGCGAGCCGGTGCTGGTCGTCCTCGCGGCGGCCGACCGCGATCCGGAGAAGTTCTCGGCGCCCGACACCCTGGACCTCACCCGGCAGGACAACCAGCACCTCGGATACGGGCACGGCATCCACTACTGTCTCGGCGCACCGCTGGCCCGGCTGGAAGGGCAGACCGCGCTGGCCGCGCTGCTGCGCCGGCTCCCCGATCTGCGGCTGGCCGCCGACCCCGCCGAGCTGCGGTGGCGCGGCGGACTGATCATGCGCGGACTGCGGACCCTGCCGGTGGAGTTCACCGCGGCCGACAGCTGAGGGCGGGAGATGTGCGGGCGATGTGATGGGGCGTCACTTATGTGATCGCGGCGTGATGTGGACGACATTGGCTTGTGACTGTCGGCGTTCGCAGCTACGTTCGGTCACCGACTTCGGTCATCGACTATCCTCACCGACTTCGGTAGTCGTCCCGCTTGTCCGCTTACGAGAGGTCAACCATGCGCTCCGGGAACGGTCGGCATCGCCGCCCCCGCCAAGCCCCCGCTCTGCTCGTCACCGCCGGGGTCACAGGTGCCGGGATCGCCATTCCGCTGCTCGGCGCCACCGGCGCCCAGGCCGCCGACGCCGGCGTCTGGGACCGCGTCGCCGACTGCGAGAGCGGCGGGGTCTGGAGCGCCAACGACTCCAACGGGTACTACGGCGGGCTCCAGTTGGACCTGGACACCTGGAAGTACTACGGCGGCACGATGTACGCCGAGCGGCCGGACCTGGCCAGCCGCAGCCAGCAGATAGCCGTCGGCGAGAAGATCCTCGAGGCCGAGGGCCCGCACGCTTTCCCGCAGTGCTCGGACGGCCTTGAGGTCGAGGTACCGGGTCTGGACGACGACGAACCGCAGGAAGCGGAACCGGCGCCGCCCGAGACGCCGTCGGAGACTCCCTCCGAGACGCCGTCCGAGACCCCCTCCGACGATGCCGGCGAATCCGGTAAGCCGGATGGTTCCGGCAAGCCCGATGAGACCGATAAGCCGGACAAGCCCAACAAGCCCGGCAAGGGCTCGCCGGACGCGAAACCGACGCCGGACGACAGCGCGAGCCCGTCGCCGTCGGACGAGGAGTCCGACGCGCCGGAGGGCGGGGCTTCCAAGCCGCCGCAGCCGTCGAAGCCGTCCGACGACGGCTCGCCCGACTCCGGCCCGTCCGACGACGAATCCGCCGACTCGGGCTCCTCCGGCTGGTCCGGCCTGGGGCCGGGCGGCCCGGACCGGCTGCAGTCCCCGTCCGAGGAGGCCGGGAAGCCCGAGCAGGCCGAGAAGCCCGACAAGCCAGGAAAGTCCGGCAAGGGCAAGCACCGTGGGCGCCCCGCAGACGACGACCGCGCCTCGCGCGGCAAGGACCGCGATCACTCCCGCGAGGGCGGCGGCAAGCACCGGGTCACCGTCCGGGCCGGGGACTCCCTCTCCGGGATCGCTGCGGAGCAGAACGTCGCGGGCGGCTGGGCCGAGCTCTACGAGCGGAACCGCGAGGCGATCGGCGACGACCCCGACCTCCTCCGCCCGGGTCAGCACCTGAAGTTCTGACCCCTGTTGCCCGCCGTCGGCGGCGCGGGACGAGGGCCCCGGGTGGGACACCCGGGGAGGAAATGGGACAGCCGCGTGGGTGGGCTGGGTGGGACGGTTAGGCTCTGGGCGGAGAAAGTCGTCCCAGACGAAGGAGAAACCTCGTGCCGTCCATCGACGTCGTCGTAGCCCGCGAGATCCTCGACTCGCGAGGCAACCCCACCGTCGAGGTCGAGGTCGGCCTCGACGACGGCAGCACCGGCCGTGCTGCCGTACCGTCCGGCGCCTCGACCGGCGCCTTCGAGGCGCTCGAACTGCGCGACGGTGACGCCGCGCGCTACAACGGGAAGGGCGTCGAGAAGGCCGTCCTCGCCGTCATCGAGCAGATCGGCCCGGAGCTGGTCGGCTACGACGCCACCGAGCAGCGCCTGATCGACCAGGCGATGTTCGACCTGGACGCCACCGCCGACAAGTCGTCGCTGGGTGCCAACGCCATCCTCGGTGTCTCGCTCGCCGTC
This sequence comes from Streptomyces sp. 3N207, assembly GCF_052246355.1. Classification (NCBI taxonomy): domain Bacteria; kingdom Bacillati; phylum Actinomycetota; class Actinomycetes; order Kitasatosporales; family Streptomycetaceae; genus Streptomyces; species Streptomyces sp. 3N207. The sequence goes on from NZ_JBQQBV010000014.1 coordinate 98,983, forward strand.
GCACACGCCGCTTCCGAGGCGTCCGACCTGCCGCTGTTCCGCTACCTCGGCGGCCCGAACGCGCACCAGCTGCCGGTGCCGATGATGAACATCCTCAACGGCGGCTCGCATGCGGACTCGAACGTCGACATCCAGGAGTTCATGATCGCGCCGATCGGCGCGGAGTCGTTCTCCGAGGCGCTGCGCTGGGGCGCCGAGGTGTACCACGCGCTCAAGGGCGTGCTCAAGGACCGCGGCCTGGCCACCGGGCTGGGTGACGAGGGCGGCTTCGCGCCCAACCTGGGCTCGAACCGCGAGGCCCTCGATCTGATCATCGAGGCCATCCAGAAGGCCGGTTACAACGCGGGCCAGGACATCGCGCTGGCACTGGACGTGGCCGCCTCCGAGTTCTACGAGGAAGGTGTCTACGCGTTCGAGGGCCAGAAGCGCTCGGCCGCCGAGATGACCGAGTACTACGAGCAGCTCGTCGCCGACTACCCGCTGGTCTCCATCGAGGACCCGCTGTTCGAGGACGACTGGGCGGGCTGGAAGACCATCACCGACAAGCTCGGCGACAAGGTGCAGCTGGTGGGCGACGACCTGTTCGTCACCAACCCCGAGCGGCTGGCCCGCGGTATCGAGGAGGGCGCGGCCAACGCGCTGCTCGTCAAGGTCAACCAGATCGGTTCCCTGACCGAGACGCTGGACGCGGTCGAGCTGGCGCAGCGGAACGGCTTCAAGTGCATGATGTCGCACCGCTCGGGCGAGACCGAGGACGTGACGATCGCCGACCTGGCCGTCGCGGTCAACTGCGGTCAGATCAAGTCGGGTGCCCCGGCACGTTCGGAGCGCGTCGCGAAGTACAACCAGCTGCTGCGTATCGAGGAGATCCTGGACGACGCGGCCGTCTACGCCGGCCGTTCGGCGTTCCCGCGCTACAAGCGCTGAGTATCGGAACGCCGAGTATCGGACGCTGAGCAGTCGGCCGACCCACGGTGCCGTACCACCTCGTGGTCGAGGGGGTACGGCACCACGGGTAGCACCCGCAGGGGAGAGGTATGGGAGCGGACCGGGACCGTTTCTCCACCGCGACGCGCCTGCGCGCCCTCGGCGCCCAGGCCGCCGAGCGGGTCTACCGCGCACAGGGGCGGAAAGTACGCACCCCGCGCAAGGGGCGGCTCACCGGCCGGGCCGCGCTGTTGGCGCTCGTACTGTGCTCCCTCGTCGTGGCGCTCGCGTATCCGACCCGGCAGTACGTCACCCAGCGCACCGAGATCGCCGACCAGCGGCGGCAGGCCGAGCAGGCGCGGGCCGAGGTGAAGCGGCTGCGCGAGCAGCGGGCCCGCTGGCGTGATCCCGCGTACGTGGAGCGGCAGGCACGCGCGCATCTGCACTTCGTACGGCCCGGCGAGACCGGTTACACCATGCGGGACGGCACGGCCGAGGTACGCCGCCCCCGCGAGCACGGGCCCGCCGACCGGGCCTGGTACCAGAACATGTGGGACGGTGTGGACAGCGCTGACCAGGCCGGCCAGGCCGAGTGAACTGCCCCGGGCCACACCCTCCCTCGACGAGACGAAGCGACGAGCACCCTCACCCATGGACACCCCACCGCCCCGGACCGAGCCGACTCCGCCCACCGACGCGGACATCGCGGCCTTCAAGGAGCAGCTCGGCCGCCCGCCGCGCGGGCTGCGCGCCATCGCCCACCGCTGCCCCTGCTCACTGCCCGACGTGGTCGAGACCGCGCCCCGGCTGGAGGACGGTACGCCGTTCCCCACCACGTACTACCTGACGTGCCCACGCGCCGCCTCCGCCATCGGGACGCTGGAGGCGGACGGTGTGATGAAGGAGATGACGGCGCGGCTCCGCGAGGACGTGGAGCTGGCCGACGCCTACCGCGCTGCGCACGAGGACTATCTGGCACGCCGCGACGCCATCGAGGAGCTGGTCGGCTTCCCCAGCGCGGGCGGGATGCCCGACCGGGTGAAGTGCCTGCATGTACTGGTGGCGCACTCGCTGGTCGCGGGCCCCGGCGTCAATCCGCTGGGCGACGAGGCGCTGGCGATGCTGCCCGAGTGGTGGCGCAAGGGCCCGTGTGTGACGGTGCCGGAGGAGAGCGAGGACGGTCGGGCATGACGATGAGCCGCGTGGCCGCGATCGACTGCGGCACCAACTCAATCCGCCTGCTGGTGGCGGACCTCGACCCGCAGACGGGCGCGCTGACGGACCTGGACCGCCGGATGGAGATCGTCCGGCTGGGGCAGGGCGTGGACCGCACCGGGCGGCTGGCGCCCGAGGCGCTGGAGCGGACGTTCGCGGCATGCCGCCGGTACGCCGATGTCATCGCCGAGTTCGGCGTACCGCCCGAGCGGACCCGGTTCGTCGCCACCTCCGCTTCCCGGGATGCGGAGAACCGGGACGAGTTCGTCCGCGGCGTGCTGGACATCCTCGGCGTCGAGCCGGAGGTGATCACCGGCGGCCAGGAGGCGGACTTCTCGTTCACGGGAGCCACCAAGGAGCTGGCTGAGGGCACGTTCGCACCGCCTTATCTGGTGGTGGACATCGGCGGCGGCTCAACGGAGTTCGTGCTGGGTGCCGAGCGCGTCGAGGCGGCCCGCAGTGTGGACATCGGCTGCGTCCGGCTGATGGAGCGTCACTTCACGGTGGACGGCGTGCTCACCGAGACCCCGGCCCGGGCGCAGGTCGAGGCGGTCCGCGCCGATGTGGACGCTGCGCTGGACGAGGTGGCCCGCACCGTGCCGCTGGAGCGGGCCCGCACCCTGGTCGGCCTGGCGGGCACCGTCACCACCTTGGGCGGTATCGCCCTGGACCTGGACGCCTACGACTCGTCCCGCATCCACCACACCCGCATCCCGCTGCCGGGGGTCCGCGAGCTCACCGACCGGCTGCTGACCGCAACGCACGACGAGCGCGCCGCCATCCCGGTCATGCACCCGGGCCGCGTCGACGTCATCAACGCGGGTGCCCTCGTGCTGCTGACGATCATGGAGCGGATCGGCGCCGAGGAGGTCGTGGTCAGCGAACACGACATCTTGGACGGCATCGCGTTCCACGCGGCGAGCGAGTCGCCTTCGTAGGTGCCAGGGCCCGGCTACTCCGTCCGCTGCTCCCTCTCCCGGATCAGGTCGCGGTACTCGCGGGCGGCAGCCCGCAACGCCGACTCCGGGTCGACGCCCTCCCGCTCGGCCTCCGCGGCCAGGGCCAGCAGGGCGTAGCCCACCCCTCTGCCGGCGCCCTCCGGCGCTGCGAGGCCCGCCGTGCGGGCGCGGCCCGCGAGCTTGGCGGCGAGCGAGAGTGCGGGCTGGCCCAGCGGAATGCCCTCGGTCACCGAGACCCGCTCATTCTTCTCCAGGGCCTTACGGCGCCGCCAGTGCGTCTCGACCTCGGCCGCGGTCTCGGCGACGTCGTCGCCGAACACATGCGGGTGGCGGTGCACCAGCTTCTCCACCAGGGTTGCGGCCACATCGTCGATGCCGAACGGCTCGTCGGGGTCGTCCTGGGCGATACGGGCGTGGAAGACGACCTGGAGCAGTACATCGCCGAGCTCCTCGCGCAGCTCTGCGCGGTCGCCGCGCTCGATGGCGTCGATGAGTTCGTAGACCTCCTCGACGCCGTACTTGAGCAGGTCCTTGTGGGTGCGCAGGGCGCTCCACGGGCACTCGCGGCGGATCCGGTCCATGACCTGTACGGCGTCCAGCAGCCGGGCGCCCGGCAGGTCGTAGGAGCCGGGCAGCAGCTCCAGTTCGGGCATGGCCAGGCGGCCGGAGCCCGCCAGCCGGGCCAGCCCTTCGGTGAGCGCGGGCTCGCCCTCGGCGGTGGCCAGCACCACGACCGAGCGGCCACCGCCTTGTGCGCACTCCTCCACCAGGGCCCGCGCGTCCAGCTCGACGCCTTCCTCGGCCTTGATGCCGGCGTCGCGTACATACGGCAGTTGCGGGTGGGCCGGGTCCGCGCACAGCACGCGGTCGGCGGTGCGCAGCGCCTCCCAGGCGGGCCAGGACAGCAGTCCGGGCGCCACCCGGTGGGTGGTGGTCAGCAGGACGACACGGCCGGTCTCGGGGATCTCGTTCACCCTACGAACGTACTGCGTTTTGCCGGGGACTTTCTCCGACAGGGGCTACAGCTGCTGGGCCTGGGCCCGGTCCGCCGCCTCGCCGGTCAGATCGCGCAGCCATGGGGTCTTCGCCCCGGTGAGCGTGGAGCGGCCCGTGTCCCACCTGCCGTACCGCGGGTTCACATTGATCTTCATGCTCTTGGAGACCTTGGCCAGCTCCGTGGTGAGCTGCTGGTTCCCCTGCGGGGACGTCGGGTCGATGCCCTTGGCCTTGGCGATCTTCTCGACGAGGAGCTGCATACGGATGCGGTCGTCGATGTCGCGGGGCGCGACGCTCTGCTGCCGCAGCAGCATCGACTCCAGCTGCTTGCTGCCGCCCGCCTGCGTTTCGAGCTGCCCGCGGATGCGCTGGACCTCGCGGCGGCTGACGCCCACCCCCGCTTCGTCGGCCGCCTGTTCGACGATGCGCTCGCGGATCATGCCGTCCAGCGTGGACCGGGTCAGCTTGCCGCTCTGCTTGATCATCTGCTCGCCCTGGGGCGCCTCGCGCTGCGCGTCCCGCACAGCCCCGACCCGGGACTGGAGCTGCGCCATGCTGATCCGGTCGCCCTTCACCAGCGCTGCCGCGCCGGGGTGCGCGTCGTCACCGCACGCGGTGAGCAGCGGTGCCGCGGCGACGAGCGCCGCGACGGCGGAAAGGGTGAGCGCGGACCTGCGGTGACGGCTTTCCATGGGGCCTCCCGGCGGCGGCTACGGTCACGCGTCCTCGCGCGACCCGGCGGTGATCGATGGTAGGGAGTCGAACGGGTCCATGACCACCGGTTCGACATCAAATCGACCAACGATTCGGAAGCGGTTGGGTAGCTCTCCTCCGCGCACTCGTCGGCCGGTCGACCCCGCACCGGGTGCGCACCCGGCGGCCCGGTGTCACCCCGACGGCGCTCTGCCTGTGGCAACGGGAGGGAAAGCGGGGAGGGACGCAGGGTGCGCGAAGTCACCGACCCACTGCTGAACCTGGTGCGGCGGCACCGGGAGCCCGTGGTCGCCCAGACGGCCCGGTCGACCATCGCCGCCGTGATCAGTTACGCCGTCGCCCTCGAGCTCAGCACCGAGCCCGCGCCGCTGACCGCGCCGCTGACCGCGCTGCTGGTCACCCAGGTGACCCTCTACACGACGCTGCGGACAGGCATGCGCCGCGTCAACTCCGTGGTCGCCGGCGTGCTGCTGGCCAGCGGCTTCAGCGCACTGGTAGGGCTGAGCTGGTGGAGCCTGGGGGTGGTCATCCTCATGGCGCTGATCGTCGGCCGCTTCGTGAAGGCCGGCGAGTTCGTCCCCGAGACGGCGATCAGCGCCATGCTGGTGCTGGGCGTGACCCAGAACCAGGTGGCACAGATGGCCTGGGACCGGATTCTGGAGACACTGATCGGCGCGATCGTCGGGCTGGGCTTCAACGTGCTGTTCGTCCCACCCGTATGGGTGCAGCCCGCCGGGGAGGCGGTCATCGACCTCGCGGGCCGGATGCGGCGGCTGCTGGTGGGCCTCGGCGAGGACGTGTGCGGCTTCACCCCGGTCAGCCAGGCCGCCGAACGGCTGCACCAGGCACGCCAGCTCGACCACGACATCGTGGAGGTCGACGTCGAGCTGCGGCGCGCCGAGGACAGCCTGCGGCTCAACCCGCGCGTCCGCGAGGGCCTGCTCTCCCGCGTCGTGATGCGCACCGGGCTGGACGCCCTGGAGATCTGCGCCGTCGTGCTGCGTACGACGGCCCGGACGGTGACCGACCTGGCCAAGAAGCGTCTGGACGAGCCGCTGTTCAGCGAGGAGATCGCCACCAGCATGCGGGAGCTGTACATCCACATGTCCGCCGCGGTCGAGGCGTTCGCCGTGCTGATCACCACGCCGGTCAGCGCCAACGCGGAGGAGGCCGAGGACCGGCTCGTCCGGGAGCTGGAGGCCAGCCGCGCCAGCCGGGACACCGTCGCCTTCCAGCTCCTCGACAAGGTCCGCGAGCATCCCCGGCAGTGGCAGCTGCACGGCGCCCTGCTCGCCGAGGCCGACCGGCTCCTCGACGAGCTGGACGTGGAGAAGCGCTCCGAGCGCCTGTGGGAGGAGCTGGACCGCCAGTCCCGCGAGCAGCGCGAGAAGAACCCCGTCCTCCGCCGCATCCGCCAGCTCCGCAACCGGGAACGCGCCCGCCAACGCGAGCAGGAGGAGGAGCGCGAACTGGAGTGGGAGGAGGAACGCTGACTAGGCCCCCGGCACCGTGGCCAGGAACTCCCCCACCCACGCGAGGAGTTCGCGGCCCGAGACGGGCTTGGCGCCCATCTTGGTGGGCTTGGGACGGGGGACCAGCACCTGGCGGGTGGCCTGCTTGATGACGGAGCCCGGGTAGAGGCGCTTGAGGCGGAGCTCCTGGGACTCCCGCAGCTCGACGGGGCCGAAACGGATGTTGTTGCCCTGGAGGGTGATATCGGTGACCCCCGCGGAGCGGGCCAGCATCCGCAGTCCGGCGACCAGCAGCAGGTTCTCCACCGGCTCGGGCAGCGGTCCGTAGCGGTCGGTCAGTTCCTCCCGTACGGCGGCGATGTCCTCCTCCGTGTTGGCGGAGGCGATCGACCGGTACGCCTGGAGCCGCAGCCGCTCGCCCGGCGCGTAGTCGTGCGGGACGTGCGCGTCGACCGGCAGCTCGATCTTGACCTCCAGCGGCGCCTCCTCCACCGGGCCCGCCTCCCCGGCCTCCAGGGCCGCGCGGTAGTCGGCGACCGCCTCGCCGACCATCCGTACGTACAGGTCGAAGCCGACCCCGGCGATGTGTCCGGACTGCTCGCCGCCGAGCAGATTGCCCGCGCCGCGGATCTCCAGGTCCTTCATCGCCACATACATACCGGCGCCCATCTCGGTGTGCTGGGCGATGGTGGCCAGCCGCTCGTGCGCGGTCTCCGTCAGCGGCTTCTCCGGCGGGTAGAGGAAGTAGGCGTAACCGCGGTCGCGGCCCCGCCCGACCCGGCCGCGCAGCTGGTGGAGCTGGCTGAGCCCGAAGGTGTCGCCGCGCTCGACGACAAGGGTGTTGGCGTTGGAGATGTCGATGCCGTTCTCCACGATCGTCGTGGAGACGAGCACGTCGAACTTCTTCTCCCAGAAGTCGACCACCACCTGCTCCAGCGCCTGCTCGCTCATCTGCCCGTGCGCGGTGGCGATCCGGGCCTCCGGCACGATCTGCCGCAGCCGCGCCGCGGCGCGGTCGATGGACTCGACCCGGTTGTGGATGTAGAAGACCTGCCCCTCGCGCAGCAGCTCACGGCGGATCGCCGCGCCGATCTGCTTCTCCTCGAACGGGCCGACGAAGGTGAGCACCGGGTGCCGCTCCTCCGGCGGCGTGGTGATGGTGGACATCTCGCGGATGCCGGTGACGGCCATCTCCAGCGTCCGGGGAATCGGCGTCGCGGACATCGTCAGTACGTCCACGTTGGCGCGCAGCTTCTTCAGCTGTTCCTTGTGCTCGACGCCGAACCGCTGCTCCTCGTCGACGATGACCAGGCCCAGCTCCTTGAACTTCGTCTCCGAGGAGAAGAGCCGGTGGGTGCCGATGACGATGTCGACGGTGCCTTCCCGCAGCCCGTCCAGCGTGGCCCGCGCCTCGGTGTCCGACTGGAACCGGGACAGCGCCCGGACGTTGACGGGGAACTGGCCGTACCGCTCGGTGAACGTGGAGAAGTGCTGCTGCACCAGCAGCGTCGTCGGCACCAGGACGGCCACCTGCTTGCCGTCCTGCACCGCCTTGAACGCGGCCCGCACGGCGATCTCCGTCTTGCCGTAGCCGACATCCCCGCAGATCAGCCGGTCCATCGGAACCGACTTCTCCATGTCCTCCTTGACCTCGCCGATGGTGGTGAGCTGGTCCGGCGTCTCCACGTACGGGAACGCGTCCTCCAGCTCCCGCTGCCATGGGCTGTCCGCGCCGAACGCGTGCCCCGGCGCGGCCATCCGCGCGCTGTAGAGCTTGATCAGGTCGGCGGCGATCTCCTTGACCGCCTTCTTGGCCCGCGCCTTGGTCTTCGTCCAGTCGGCGCCGCCCAGCCGGTGCAGGGTGGGCTGCTCGCCCCCCACGTACTTGGTGATCTGCTCCAGCTGGTCCGTGGGCACGAACAGCCGGTCGCCGGGCTGGCCGCGCTTGGCGGGCGCGTACTCCACCAGCAGATACTCACGGGTGGCGCCCTGCACCGTGCGCTGCACCATCTCGATGTAGCGGCCCACGCCGTGCTGCTCGTGCACGATGTAGTCGCCCGGCTGGAGCGTGAGCGGGTCGATCTGCTTACGGCGGCGCGCCGGCATCCGGGTGCCGTCCTTGCCCGCCGCCTTCTGGCCCGACAGATCGGTCTCCGTCAGCACCGCCAGCTTGAGGCCGGGGGCGACGAAACCGTTGTCGAGGGAGCCGCACGCCACGTGCACCAGTGAGGGGTCCAGCGCCAGCTCGGGCCCTTCCCCCAGGCTTCGTCCGGGAGGTGCCCCCAGCCGCGCGGGCACGCCCTCCCCGCCGAGCACCTCGACGGTGCGGGCTGCGGGACCGTGCGCCTCGGTGACGTACACGCACCGCCAGCCCTCGGCCAGCCAGCCCTTGGTGTCGGCGAGCGCGCGGGCCGTGTCACCGCGGTACGACTCGGGGGCGTGCAGGCCGAGCTGGAGGGTGTCCCCGTCGCCCTCGGCCTCCGCGTCCGCGGCGAACTGGCTGACGGACCACCACATCATGCCGAGCTCGCGGGCGTGCTCCCGGACCTCGGCGATCCCGCGCAGCGAGGCCGCGCCCACATCGATGGGGGCCTTGGCGCCATCCCCGTCACCCGCGCCGGCCGTCGCCGCCCAGGACGCCTGGAGGAACTCCTGGCTGGTCGCCACCAGGTCGGCGGCGCGGGTACGCACCCGCTCCGGGTCGCACACCACGGTCATGCTGCCCGCCGGCAGTACGTCCAGCAGCAGCTCCATCTCGTCCACCAGCACCGGCGCCAGGGACTCCATACCCTCCACCGCGATCCCCTCGGCGATCTTGCCGAGCAGTTCGTGCAGCTCCGGGTGGACCTCGGCCAGCTCCGCCGCGCGCCGCCGGACGTCGTCCGTCAGCAGCAGCTCGCGGCACGGCGGCGCCCACAGGCCGTGCTCCGCGATTTCGAGAGAGCGCTGGTCGGCGACCTTGAAGTAGCGGATCTCCTCCACCTCGTCGCCCCAGAACTCCACCCGGAGCGGGTGCTCCTCGGTGGGCGGGAAGACATCCAGGATGCCGCCGCGTACCGCGAAGTCGCCGCGCTTCTCCACCAGCTCCACGCGCGCGTACGCGGCAGCCGACAGCGCGTCGACCGTCTCCTCCAGATCGGCGCTCTGCCCCTGCTTGAGCGATACGGGCACCAGTTCGCCCAGCCCTTTGACCTGCGGCTGGAGCACCGATCGGATCGGCGCTACGACGACCGAGACCGGGCCGGTCGCCGGGTCCGACGGGTCCGGGTGCGCCAGCCTGCGCAGTACGGCGAGGCGGCGGCCGACCGTGTCGGACCGCGGGCTGAGCCGCTCGTGCGGCAGCGTCTCCCACGACGGGTACTCGACGATGCCCTCCTCCGGGAGGAGCGAGCGCAGTGCAGCCCCCAGGTCCTCCGCCTCCCGGCCGGTCGCCGTCACCGCCAGCACCGGCCGTCCGGCCGAGCGGGCCAGCGCCGCGACGGCGAAGGGGCGGGCCGCCGCCGGGCCGACGATGTCGACGTGGTGCCGATTGCCGTCGGCGGCGGCCTTGACGGCCTCCTCCAGCGCGGGGTCCTTGGTGACGGCGTCGAGCAGACCGTGCAGGCTCATGAGGGCTTCGCTTTCGGCTTTCCGTCCGGGGGCGCACGGTTTGTTGCGCGAGGCGCGGGTGCGGGCTCCGTCGTGCTGGGCGCGCACGACGAGAGCCCGGCTCGCAAGCAAACCGGGTTCCTCCCAGGGTACGCCGCACCGGTGACACCCCCGCCCGGCCGCGGGGCGGCCCCCGGCCGGACGGGCCCCTCAGTCCGTCGCGGAGGCCGCCTGCTGGGCGGGGAGGGCGGTGTCATCCGGGGTGCGGCCGGTGAGGGCCGCGAGGGAGGAGCGGACATGCGCCATGTGCTGCCGCAACTCCTCGGACCGTTCGGCGTGCTCCCTCAGCACTCGTTCGGTCTCCCGCTCGATGCCCTCGGCCCGCACCCTTGCCTCCGCCAGGATCTCCGCGCCACGCGCCTCCGCGTCCTCCTGCCGGTGCCGCGCCGCCTCCTCGGCCTCCGCGTGCTCCCGCTTGGCGTCCGCGAGGGCGCGCTGGCCGCGCTCCTCCAGCTCGGCGGCGTACGCCTGGAAGTCGGCCTCCTGCTTGGCCAGCTCCCGGTCGGTGGCGTCCGCCTGGGCTGCCTGTTCCTTCTCCTGTTCGGTGAGGAGCGCCGCGCACCTGCGGGACATCTCCTTCAGCGCATCGGACGCCTCCTGGCTGATCTTCTCGGCCTGCGTCCGCGCCTGGGCGCGCAGCTCGTCGGCGCGGTCCTGGGCGGCGTCGAGGGTCCTGGCGGCGGCGGCCTCGGCGTCTGCGCGGCGGCGGGCGGCCGCCTCGCGGGCGGCGTCGCGTACGTCGCGGGCCTCTTCCTCGGCCCGCTCGGTCAGCTGTTGCGCCTCCGTCTCGGCCGCTGTCCGTACCTCGGCGGCCTCGGACTCGGCGGTGGCCAGCAGCCCTTGGGCACGCGGGCCGAGCGCTTCGTAGGTCTGCGGGGGCAGCGCGGCGGCGACACCGCGCAGCCGTTCCGCTTCCTCGGCCAGCTCCTGGGTGTGCTGCGTGAGCTGTGCGGTGCGGTGCCAGGCGGCCTCGCGTTCCGCGTTCAGTTCGGCCACGCGGACGTCGACCTGTTCGGGCCGGTATCCGCGGCCCCGGACGACCGTGAAGCCGTGCGGCGACGACGCACTCATATCGAGCCCCTTATCTCGGCTATCCCGTCACTCTCTGCGATCTCGTCGATCCCCACGATCACGTACGAGACCGGCCCGCCCCAGGATGCGCTATTTCACAGGGGTTGCCGTAATCGGCACATCCTGCCGCAACTGATGAAAAAGAGAACGTGACCCGGATGGCTCCCAAGCGACCACGCTTCCGGCGCCCGGCACGCTGAGCCCGGGGTTCGCCACGGGAACGGTCGTCGTACCCCCGTCGCCCTCCGTCAGCCGTCTGATCTTCCAGCCCATTCGTGTGAGTGACAGCGCTGAGCTCCCCTTGTCGACGGTGACCGCGTCCAGGGCCGAACCGAGGAACGGATAGAACCGGAACGGGTTCCCCACAGTTGCCGGTCCTGACCCCTCGCTCACGAGTGCACTCAGCAGCCGGCGCTGCCGTTCGACCCGTCCGAGGTCCCCCTTCGGATCGCTGTGGCGCGCCCGGACGAACGCCAGCGCCTGCTCGCCGTCGAGCCGCTGGCAGCCGGCGGGCAGATCGGCGCCGGACTTGCTGTCCCGCAGTGGCTTCCCGAGGCAGATCCGTACGCCGTCGAGGGCGTCGACGACGCGGGTGAAGCCGAGGAAGTCGATCTCCGCGTAGTGGTCGAGACGCAGCCCGGTGGCCTGCTCGACGGTGCGGGTGAGCAGTCGGGGGCCGCCGCGTGCATAGGCCGAGTTGATCTTCCCGCGGCCGTGCCCCGGAACGGTGACGTACGAGTCGCGCGGGATGCTCACCAGATACGGGCCCGCCTTGCCGTAGTGCAGCACCATCACCGTGTCGGTGTTGCGCCTGCCGCCCCCGCCGACGTGCAGCTCCTCGCGCTGCCGCGGGCTGAGGTCGGCGCGGGTGTCGGTGCCGATGATCAGCCAGTTGGTGCCCTTGCCCGGAGAGGGCCGGCCCGGGTAGCCGGGGAACGCGTCCGTGTGCCGCACCCGGCTCTCCGCCCAGCCGTAGGTGACGGAGAGCCCGACTGCGCAGGCCAGCAGCAACACCAGGAGCACGAGCAGTGCGACCCGGGGCCACTTGCGCCGCCCTCGCGGGCCACCGGCGCGGTAGAGGGTGCTGCTCTCCCCGTACATGGACCGAGCGTCCCGCACAGTGCGCCCGTCGGCACGCCGGAACGGTCCGTCCGCCGGAGTCCTCCGACCGCTAGAACAAGCCGTCCCACATCTGTTCGAGGAGCACCGACCACCAGTTCTCGGGCGAGGCCAGAGCGGCGGCGTCCAGCGCGGCGAGCTGGGTCTGGAAGTCGACAGTCCAGCGGCCGGCCTGATCGGGGGTCAGCCCGAACCGCAGCCGCCACATCCGCCCCAGCATGGCCATGCACCGCACGAACTCCGGCAGCCCGGTGTTCACGAACTGCGGCGGTGCGGGCTGCCCACCGGGCCCCGCCTCCAGCGGTACGGCGACGATGTTCGCCGTGCCGTACTGAACGCACAGCTGCCGCCCGAAGTCCGTCCCCATCACCAGATAGGACCCCGCGTCCGAAGCGGGCTGCACGCCGCGCTCCTGGGCGAGCTCGGCCAGCGTCGGCACCGGGCGGCCGGGCTGGGCCTGGCCCCAGAAGAACGGACCTATGTCGATGGGGACGCCCGCCCAGACCAGCGTCTGCGCCACGATGTCCGGCACTCCCGCGCGGGAGACGGCCCGCTGGTCGAAGCGGAAGACGCCTTGCGGGCCGAACGCCTGCATGAGTTCCTGCCCGATGGCGTCGGGCGGGATCGGCGGGGCCGGCGGGATCTGGCCCGGCGGCGGCAGCGGCACCCGGTTGGGCGCGGGCCGCGCGGGCCCGTCGGCGACCTGGTGCAGCTCGCCCTGATGCTCGATCAGATGCCGCATGCCCTGCTGCCGGGAGGTGTGATCGGTGCCGTACGAGGCGGTGTGGCTGACCCGTACCTGCGGCCAGTTCTCGCGGATCATGCGCGCGCAGTAGCCGCCGGGCAGGTCGCACGATTCCAGCTCGGTGTGGAGCTCGACGACCTGCTGCGGGGGCACGTTCATGGCCCGCAGCTCGTGCAGCAGCTGCCACTCCGGGTGCGGGGTGCCCGGCGCCGAGCGGCGGATCAGCTGCTGCTCGGAGCCGTCGGGCGCGCGGTAGCGGAGCACGGCCATATATCCGGGGCCGACCGTGGGCTGCCCGGGCTGCGGCTGCGGAGCGCCGGGCTGCGGCGCGCCCATGCCGGGCCCCATGGCGGGAGCGGGAGCGCCGGGCGGCGGCATGCCGGGGGCGCCGGGCGGTGGCGTACCGGGGGCTCCGGGTGCACCGGGGGGTACGGGCGCGATGGGGCCACCGGGGCCGGGGCCGGCGAGCATCGTCGCCGCCTGGTGCACGCTGCCGCCGCCCGTGCCGCCGGGCGGCGGGGTGGCGGAGTCGCCGGGGGTGGGGGTGTCGACCTTCGGCTGCTGCCCGCTCTGCTTGATCTGTTCGGCGAGCTCGTCGGACGAGACCATCTGCGTCGGCACATAGCCACCGCCGCCCGGGGCGCTCGGAGCACCGGGCGCGGCGGGCGCTCCCGGCGCGGAGGGCGGCGGCGGGGTGCCGTGGCCGCCGGCGCCGGAGCGGGAGCCGGGGGCGCCCGGTGTGCCAGGGGCGCCCGGGGCACCGGGCGGCGGCGGTACGGAGGGGCCCGTGCCGCGGGACGCCGGCCGCGCGGGGGCGGCGCCGCGCGGGGCACGGCTGGTCGCGGCGTCCGAGATGTCATCGGCGCCGGGAGCGCCGGGGGCGCCCGGCATCTGGAGGCCACCCTGGGAGGGGTCGGCCAGCATGGTGGCGGCGTGGTGCACTCCGCCACCACGGGAATCGTCACCGCCTGAACCGGTTACGCCGCCCGGAGCACCACCCTGGGACGGCTGCCCCGGAGCCTGCGGGGGCTGCTGGGGCGGGATCTGCGGCGGCTGGGCCTGGTCCGGCGCCTTGGACAGCGACTGCCCGAAGTCGGCGTCCGGACCGGCGTCGATCGCAGGTGCCACAGTCGTTCTGGGCAGCGCGCTGCCCTCCGGTAGCAGTGCCGTACGCGCCTCCGAACCGGGCGGCGGCGGGGTGTCGTCCTCGTCGGTGCCCATCAGCGGCGGCGCGAACACGGTCGCCGGCGGGGCCTGCGCCTCACCGCTTCCGGCACCCCCGGTGTCGGCGCCGTCCCAGGGGCTGGCTCCGGCGGCGTTCCCACCGAGCGAGTCCTCGCCGGAGACGGCGGGAGCGGCAGGGGCGACGGGCTGCGGCGTGTCCGGCATACCGGGCGCGGCGGACGTACCCGCGCCGTCGGACGCACCCGGCCCGGCCGGGCCGTCCGTGCGCCGGTCCGGGATGCCCATCTTGTCGGCCGCCTGCTGGAGCCACTCGGGCGGCGTCAGCAGAAACGAGGTCGCTTCCAGGTCGAGCCGCTGCTGAGGCGGCGGGGGCGTCGCGGCCGGTTCCTCGCCGTACTCCTCCTCGTAGCGGCGGATGACCTCGCCCACCGGCAGCGCGGGCCACAGCGTCGTCTCCCCGCTGTCGCGGGCGATGACCAGCCGGACGTTGCCGCCGTCCGAGGCCGGTCCGCTCTCGCGGTCCTCGGCCCAGGCCACGAAGCCCAGGTCGAACTCGCGGACACGCACCTCACGGTGCTGGTATGCGGGTACGTCACCGTTGACCCAGCGCTCGGCGCGCTCCTGGGCCTGCGCCAAGGTCACCATCGCGCTCTCACCTCTCCAACGGGACGGCGCGGGCGAAGCCGCCGTCCACCATCAGGTTCGCCACGGTCTCCAGCTCCGGCGGGTTCCCGGCCAGCCGCAGCAGGAACTCGTCGAAGTCCGCGCCGCACGGCCGCAGCAGCCGCTCCACCCGCTCCTGGACCTGCAGGCCGTCGGAGTCCCGGGCATCGTCGTACGCACAGAACCACACCGAGCCGAGCGCGTCGCCCTTCACCTTCACGGCGACCAGCCCGCCCTGTACGAAGCCGACCCCGAGGTAGTCCTTGGTGAGGTGGTCGCGCAGACACTTGTTGATGTAGACGAGGTCGTTGACCGCCGCGTCGTCGCGGACGGTGAAGAACGGCTGGTCCACCAGCAGGCCCAGCTCCGCGTCGAGCGCGACACCCTGCGGGGCACAGCCGCCGGCGACCTTGAGGAAGGTCCGGTAGGCACCGGGCAGCCGGTAGCCCAGCCGCTCCTCGATGTCCACGATCTGCCGCTCGCTCACCGCCGACTCGGGGCCGTGCGGGACGGCGAAGTGCGCGGGCCGGGTCTCCTGGAGCGGACGCGTACCGGTCTTCTCGTGATCCACGGCCGCCGTCGTCAGCCCGCCGTGGTGCCGCAGCAGCGCCTTGACCTCGACGGGGACGAGTTCCATCCGGCGGCTGTGCGGTACGTGGTGCCACGTCCAGCCGTGCGGGGTCGCCACGGGCGGCAGGTCCGCCCACAGCTCGTGCCCCTCGGCATGCAGCGCGGCGTTGGCCGACACATAGTCCGTCAGGCGCAGCTCGTCACCGCCGAAGCCCTCCGGGGGCTCCGCGATCTCCGCAGCCGCACGGGCGTACGCGGAGAAGTCCGGGAACCCGCTGTGGTCGACGCGCACCCCCTGGGGGTAGCGCGCCGCCCTGACGGGATCCGGGAAATTCACGACCTGCCCGGCGTACGCCCGGTTCGGTGGTGCGGCGGCATTCTCCCGGCCCTGGGGGCCGGGAGGTGCCCCCACCCCAAGCCGACCTGTCGTCATGGCGTTGGCTCCCTGCTGCTTCTGGCTGGTACCGAACAGCCTATGCGGTACGGCAGCAGGCAGACACCGCCCCTGGTGGTCGGCCCGTGATCAGCCCGTGATCAGCCTTCCCCGGCGCTCTCCAGCTTCGCCAACTGCTTGTCCACCAGCTGCTTCGGCGACTCGGGCCCCTTGCCCGTCAGCGAGGTCGACATGAAGGTCATGGTGTTGGCACCGGAACGGACAACCGTCACCTGAATCCCAGAAGGCTTGTCCTCGGCACTAGTCATGGCGAACCGTACCGAATCGTCCCCCAGTCCCGGCGAGGGCTGCGGCTCGACCAGCACCTTCTCCTGCTTCCCGCTGCCGTCCGGCGTATCGACGATCTCCGGGCACTTGTCCGTCGCCGTCTTCAGGTTCCCCAGGAACGTCTCGGCATCGCCCGGCTTGTAGGCGGAGAGCAGGATCTGGTGGATCGTGCTCTGGGTGCTGAACTGCCCCTTGCCGCCCTTGACCAGGCTGGCAGCCACCCATGCGGTGCGCTTCTGCTCGGAGTCCTTGCTGAAGAGGTCGATCAGCGGACGGCACTCCTCGCCGGTCTGCGGGGGGTCTTCGTCGAGCGCCGACTTGCTCTCCTGCGCCCGATAGCCCGGCGCCTCCTTGGAGTTGAGGAGCGCGGAGCGCAACTGCTCCTCGCTGAGCGGCTTCGCGGAGCCCTTGTCGGGCTTGCCGGTCTCGTCGTTCTTACCGCCGCCCGTGCCGTTGTCCTCGCCGCCCTTGCCGCCGTCTGCTTCACCCCCCTTGCCACTGTCTTCGCTGCCGCCCTCATCGCTGCCGCCGCTGTTCTTGCCGCTGCTCTTGGCTCCCCCGCCGTCGTCTCCACCGCTGTCGCAGGCGGCGAGCGGCAGCAGCAGCGCGGGCAGTACGGCGGCAGCCGCGAACGTACGGCGCAGCGCGCGGAAACGCGCACGCCTCGTCGTGCGGGTCATGGCCACACCTCTCAGTTGGGACTGGCCATCATCCGTTGCCCCCCGGGGGGCGACAAGGCACCCTTCACCGCACCATCACCGTCGCCACAATTCCATGACATCACCGGCGGAATGATCGACTCGTACGCCACACTGCATACTTGGGCGAGCCCCGGCGCAGAGGGGACACTTCGGGAGGAAGCTCCATTGCACACGGCACCACAGGCGCATACGCCGCGGCAGCAAGAAGCGCCGCAGTCGCAGCACGGCTCGTACGCCACCTCGTACAGCAGCGGCGACCCGCGCGTCGGCTGGATAGCCGCCGTCGACTCCCTCAGCGCCACCGCACCGGTACTGCTCCAGCGCCGCGACGGCATTCTGCCAGCCGTCGCCGCCGCGCTGTCCATCCGGGGCGAGACCCTCACCTGCACCGGCAGCAAGGGCGAACGTCCGCCCGCCCACCACCCCTTGGTGCAGGACTTCCTGGACACCCTCACCACGGAGCGCCGCTCCCGCCAGACGGGCCGCTGCCCCGAGGCCGTACTGCTGTCGCGCTATCTGACCGCCACCGAGGCCGCCCGCGCGGACAAGCGCAGCGGGCGCGCCAAGAGCGGCCGGGGTGCGGCAGGCAGGGGGTCGCGTTCCGCGAAGGCACCCAAGCCACTCACGCTCAACGAGGCCAAGCGCGCCCTCAAACACGCCAAGCTCACCGCGCGCCGTATCCGCGAGGACGGCGACCCGCTGCACGGCAGCTACGCGCCACCGTGCCGCTCCTGCGGAGCCCTGCTGGCCCACTTCGGGGTGCGGGCCGTCGACCCGGCACGGGAGAGCGCGCAGTGACCACCCGTTTCCCCGTCGCCGTCGACGACCCGCTGCGCAACGCCGGGTGGAAGCCCGGCCGCTGGGACATCCGGCAGGCCGAGCAGTGGGCCGACACCCTGCGCGGCCACATCTCGGCCGGCGGCCACCGGCACGCGGTCTTCCCCGCCGCCGTCGAGGTGTGGGCCGAATTCGGCACCCTGCACATCACGCCCACGGGCCCCGGCCGCCACCTCGCACCCTCCGCCGTGTACATCGACCCGCTCCCCGGGCTGTACTCGGCACGCACGTTCTCCGACCTGGGCCGCGCGCTCGGCACCCAGGTCTGCCCGATCGGCACCGAGGGCGAGGACGAGGCGCTGCTGGCCATCGACGCCGAGCGCCGCGTCTACAGCATCGATGCGACCGGCGACTGGTATTTGGGCACCGACTTCGACTCCGCGCTCTCGGCGCTGCTGATGGGCCTGGTCCCGGCCAGACTGAGCACCAGCCCGCCGCCGCCCGTTCCCCACCAGGAGAGCACCGGGCCCGAGGGACTCACGGACGCGCATACGGGATGACCGAGGGTGCTCACGAAGGCGTATCAGGCTGCGTATCAGGCTTACGGGCGCGCGTACGGGATGATCGCCGAGACGCGGAAGCCGCCCGCGTCCGTCGGCCCAGAGACGAAGCCGCCACCCAGCGCCGTCACCCGCTCCCGCATTCCGACCAGGCCGTTGCCGCCGCTGGGCAGGCCCGCGTCGGCCGCGCCGTCGGCAGCCGGGTCGTTCTCGACCTGGAGCGCGACCTCTGCCGCGCGGTGCGCGACCCGCACCCGGGTGGCCGCGCCCGCCGCGTGCTTGTGCACGTTGGTCAGCGCCTCCTGCACCACCCGGTAGGCGGTCTGCTGTACGGGCGGCGGGCAGGCGCCGTCGGGGCTCCCCTCGACGCTGAGCTCCACGGTCATTCCCGCGGCCCGCGACTGTCCGACCAGCACGTCGAGCTGCGCGAGCGAGGGTGCGCCGGAGGACGCCGCACCGTGGTCGGTGCGGAGCGCACCGTCCTGCGCTCCCTTGTGCGCTCCCTCTTTCCGGGCGTCCGCAGCACCTGCGCTCACCCGCCCGGCTGCCGCCGCGGCGAACTCGGCCAGCCGCGAGGACGCCTCGGCAGTACCGTCACCGGACTGCCGGAGAGCGGGAGCGTCCGGGGTGCCGGAAGCCCCGGAAGCCCCGGAAGCTCCGGAGGCACGGGAGGCTCCGGATGCGACGGAACCGGCGTAGGCAGTGGAAGCGCCGGAGGAGGCGGGGGCATCGGCCGGGGAGGCACCGTCGAGACCGGCCCGCTCCCCGTTCTCCGCCTTCTTCTCCGCCATCTCCGTCTTCTTCTCCCCCTTCTCCTTCTCCGGTTCGCCGGAGCGCAGTACGCCCAGCATGGTGCGCAGTTCGTTGAGGGCCTGGCGGCCCATGTCGCCCACCAGTGCGGCGTTCCTGGCTGCCTTCTCCGGGTCCTTGAGCGCAACCGCCTGGAGCGCCGCCGCGTGCACCACCATCAGGCTCACCCGGTGTGCGACCACATCGTGCATCTCCCGCGCGATACGGGTGCGCTCCTCGTTGCGCGCCCACTCGGCGCGCTCCTCCGCCCGGTCGGCCAGCAGCGACAGCTCGCGCTCCAGGCCGTCGGCACGCTCCCGCAGCGACTCCACGAGCCGCCGCCGCGCCCCCACGTACAGGCCGGCCAGCACGGGCGGGGCCGTCACACCGATCGACATGAGGACCGAGACGAGGGGGACGAACCAGGCCGAGGGGTTGAAGTCGGGGTCCTGTCCGATGCTCTGCTCGAGCCGGTAAGTGGTGATCACCAGCATCCCGATGGCGGCCATGGAGGCCAGCAGGCCGGTGATCCGCCGCGGCACCTCGGTCGCGGCGAGCGTGTAGAGGCCGACGACACTGAGGAAGGTGCCCATTTCGGCCGGTATGACGGCGATGGCGACCAGGACGACGGCTATCGGCCAGCGGCGGCGCAGCACCAGGGTCGCCCCCGCGACAGCACCCAGCAGCACCGCGAGCACACCGGGGATCCCCGTTTCCTGGGCGAAGCCCTGCCCCTGGATGGCACACTCCGCGGCGGAGCCCGCGCCCAGGGCGATATCGAGCACCGCACTCCGTGGTCTCTCCCACCACCACGGCCCGCCCCGCGTACGGTTTTCCCCCGTCTCGGTCATACCGACCACCCTACGACCGCAGGCCGCCACCTTGTCCGGCCGATCCCCGGAACATCCCATTCCGCTCGTTCGTCCGTGACCGGACGGTTTCACTGGGCAACATGGCGGGCGGTCCGACCGGACAACACCCCTGTCTGCTCGCCATTACCGTCGCGTGCGGGCCTGATCGTGCGGCATAGTATGGGGTGCCGATCAGCCGGAACGGCGCGTCGGACATACAGTTGATCCCGGGTCGACTAAGGGCAAGTCAGCGGTTTTTGGTGCCGTCGATGGGGGTTCGAATCCCTCCCCGGGAGCCCTGTTTTCCCTTCACGGGTGATCTCCCCTTCCCCGCACCGCTGCCACGCGTACCCGTCGACGCCGCCGCGCGCCGACCCACCGGTATCCTGCGGGACAGCACCCACCCCCGAAGCCGAAGGGCACATCCGTGAGCGTCACTCGCCCGGCAGCCGTCGTCGTTCTCGCAGCGGGTGAGGGCACCCGCATGAAGTCGGCGACCCCCAAGGTCCTGCACGAGATCTGCGGCCGTTCGCTGCTCGGCCATGTGGTGAGCGCCGCCCAGGCGCTGGACCCCGAGCAGCTGGTCGTGGTCGTCGGGCATGCGAGGGAGAAGGTCACCGCGCATCTGGCGCAGCTGGACGCCGGTATCCGAACCGCCGTGCAGCACGAGCAGAACGGCACCGGGCACGCGGTCCGGATGGCCCTGGAAGAGCTGGGCGGGGACGGCCCCGCCGGGACCGTACTGGTGACCTGCGGCGACACCCCGCTGCTGACCGGTGAGACGCTGCAGCAGCTGGCGGACACCCATGACGCGGACGGCAACGCCGTGACCGTACTGACGGCCGAGGTCCCGGATGCGACCGGTTACGGCCGCATCGTGCGGGAGAGCGGCGGCGGCCCGGTCACCGCGATCGTGGAGCACAAGGACGCGAGCGAGGAGCAGCGCGCCATCCGGGAGATCAACTCGGGAGTGTTCGCGTTCGACGGCCGGCTGCTGGCACAGGCGCTGGGCAAGGTCCGTACGGACAACAGCCAGGGCGAGGAGTACCTCACGGACGTACTCGGCATCCTGCGGGAAGCCGGTCACCGGGTGGGCGCAGCGGTCGCGGGCGACCACCGGGAGATCGCGGGCATCAACAACCGTGTCCAGCTGGCCGAGGCGCGCCGGATGCTGAACGGCCGGCTGGTGGAGGACGCCATGCTGGCGGGGGTCACGGTCATCGACCCGGCCACCACCTGGCTGGATGTGAGCGTGACCTACGAGCCGGACGCCATGGTCCACCCGGGCACCCAGCTGCTCGGCAGCACACATCTGGGCGCGGACAGCGAGGTGGGCCCGAACACCCGGCTGACGGACACCCGGGTGGGCACGGGCGCGACGGTCAGCAACACCGTCGCGCAGGGTGCGGAGATCGGCGAGGACGCCTCCGTCGGTCCGTACACCTATCTGCGTCCGGGCACCCGGCTGGGCCGCAAGGTGAAGGCCGGCAGCTATGTGGAGATGAAGAACGCCGAGATCGGCGAGGGCACGAAGGTGCCGCACCTCTCCTACGTGGGTGACGCGGTGATCGGCGAGCACAGCAACATCGGCGCCGCGAGCGTCTTCGTGAACTACGACGGTGAGAACAAGCACACCACGACCGTCGGCTCGCACTGCCGGATGGGCGCGGACAACATGTACGTGGCTCCTGTCACGGTCGGGGACGGCGCCTACAGCGCCGCCGGGTCCGTGATCACCAAGGATGTGCCGCCCGGCTCGCTGGCCGTGGCGCGCGGCCAGCAGCGCAACATCGAGGGCTGGGTGGCCCGCAAGCGCCCGGGCAGCGCATCGGCGCAGGCCGCCCAGGAGGCCCAGGAGCGGCATGCGGCAGACGGCCAGGAGGCGCAGAAGAACTCTGCGGCAGGTGCCCAGGGGGCGGCAGGAGCGCACTCCGGAACAGCTTCCGACGGGGCCGAAACCGCCCGTTCCGCCAGGGCCGCGTCCGGGCACGTTCCCGCCGAAGAGGGTTAAGACCGGGTATCCGGTTGTAAGACGCTGGGCGTACGGTTATGAGGAGCCTGATTGGCCATGCGGCCGAAAACCGACGCCGCCCCCGTTGACCGATGCGGCCCCGCAAACCGACGCCGCCCCCCGCTGAGCCGCCGTGCGGCGCACCACACAGGGAGACAACAGCAGTGACCGGGATCAAGACGACCGGCGAGAAGAAGCTCATGCTCTTCTCCGGCCGCGCCCACCCCGAACTCGCCGAAGAGGTCGCCAAGCAGCTCGGTATCGGCGTGGTCCCGACCAAGGCTTTCGACTTCGCGAACGGTGAGATCTACGTCCGCTTCCAGGAGTCCGCGCGCGGCGCCGACTGCTTCTTGATGCAGAGCCACACGGCCCCCATCAACAAGTGGATCATGGAGCAGCTCATCATGATCGACGCCCTGAAGCGGGCGTCGGCGCGGAGCATCACCGTGATCGTCCCGTTCTACGGCTACGCCCGGCAGGACAAGAAGCACCGCGGGCGCGAGCCGATCTCGGCGCGGCTGATGGCGGACATGTTCCAGTGCGCCGGTGCGGACCGCATCCTCACCGTGGACCTGCACACCGACCAGATCCAGGGCTTCTTCGACGGCCCGGTCGACCACCTGTTCGCGCTGCCGCTGCTGGCGGACTACGTGGCGGCCAAGACCGACCGCGACAAGCTCACCGTCGTCTCGCCCGATGCGGGCCGGGTCCGGGTGGCCGACCGCTGGGCCGACCGGCTCGGCGCCCCGCTGGCCATCGTCCACAAGCGCCGCGACCCGGATGTGGCGAACCAGGTGACCGTGCACGAGGTCGTCGGCGATGTGAAGGGCCGGGTCTGCGTCCTGGTCGACGACATGATCGACACCGGCGGCACCATCTGCGCGGCGGCTGACGCGCTGTTCGCGAACGGCGCCGAGGACGTCATCGTCACCGCGACGCACGGCGTGCTCTCCGGCCCGGCCGCCGACCGGCTGAAGAACTCCAAGGTCAGCGAGTTCGTCTTCACCAACACGCTGCCCACCCCGGGCGAACTGGAGCTCGACAAGATCACGGTGCTGTCGATGGCACCCACGATCGCTCGCGCGGTGCGCGAGGTGTTCGAGGACGGCTCGGTGACCAGCCTCTTCGACGAGCAGGCGTAGCTCACGGGCGCGCCCAGCAGCTGATCGATTGATCGATTTCCGGCCGGCCTCCCCCGCCGCGTAGACTCTGCGAGTCGCTCGGCGAGGGAGGCCGGTCCGTTTCCGTACGTACGTCTTGTGCATACGGGCCGGATGCTCCGTTATCGACGCGCGCTCTTCGTAGCAGGTCCGTCGGGACCGAGTGGCACCGCAGACATCCGTACCACCGTCGCTTACGAGGAGCGCAGCATGGCTGACGTCAACATCAGCGCGACCATCCGCAACGAGTTCGGCAAGGGCTCGGCGCGTCGTCTCCGCCGCGAGGAGAAGGTCCCCGCCGTCATCTACGGTCACGGCGCCGACCCCGTCCACGTGGCCCTGCCCAGCTACGACATGATGATGGCGCTCAAGACCCCGAACGTCCTGATCCACCTGGACGTCGAGGGCAAGAAGGAACTCGTCATCCCCAAGGCCGTCCAGCGTGAGGCCATCCGCGGCTTCCTGGTCCACATCGACCTGCTGACGGTCAAGCGCGGCGAGAAGGTCCAGGTCGAGGTCCCGATCCACATCGAGGGCGAGCTGGCCCCGGGCCAGAACCTGATCGAGCACGTCTACAACTCGCTGCCGGTCGAGGCCGAGGCCACCCACATCCCCGAGTCGGTGACCGTCTCCGTCGAGGGCCTGAACGCCGGCGACCAGATCCTCGCCAAGGACATCGCCCTGCCGGGCGGCACCTCGCTCGCCATCGAGGGCGACGAGACCGTCATCCAGATCCTCGCCGCGCAGGCCGAGGAGCCGACCGCCGAGGCCGAAGAGGCCGAGGGCGAGGCCGCGGCTGCCGAGGCCGCCGAGTAAGACCCACCCTGTGTTCTGCGAGCGCCGGACGGCCTGCTGACAGTGGTCCGTCCGGCGCTCGCGGACCGGGAACCCCGAGGGGACCGGCGCAGCCGGGCAACATCTGACGACCGGAGGACCACCCATGTCGGCCACCACTCCGTGGCTCATCGCCGGACTCGGCAACCCGGGCCCCGACTACGCCGGCAACCGACACAACGTGGGCTTCATGGTCGCGGACCTGCTCGCCGGCCGGATGGGCGGCGCCTTCAAGTCCCACAAGGCGGCCCGCGCCCAGGTGCTCGAGGGCCGCATCGGCATCCCCGGCACCACCAGCACCCGCGTGGTGCTCGCCAAGCCGATGTCGTACATGAATGTCTCCGGCGGCCCCGTCAAAGCACTGCTCGACTTCTACGGCATCGGGACCGACCGCCTGGTCGTCGTCCACGACGAGCTCGACATCGACTACGGCACCCTCCGCCTCAAATTCGGCGGCGGCGACAACGGCCACAACGGCCTGAAGTCCCTCACCAAGGTCCTCGGCCGCGAATACCACCGCGTACGCTTCGGCGTCGGCCGACCCCCCGGCCGGATGCAGGTCGCCGACTACGTACTCAAAGACTTCTCCTCCGCGGAGCGCAAGGAACTCGCCTACTTCGTCGACCGCACGGCCGACGCCTGCGAGTCCCTGATCACCGACGGCCTGGAGAGGGCTCAGAGCACGTACAACAGCTGACGCCCGGTCGCGGTCAGTCGCGGTTGATGGACTGGATCTCCCGCACAGTGACCGCTACTTCCTCGACGGACTCCCCCTGGGGCATCCCATGGCGCGGGGTTCCGTCCGGACTGTCCCCCTCCGCCCAGGAGACGCGCCATATCAGATACGCCTTGAGCGTGCGGGGCGCTCCCTTTGCAGTGGCGCGGCGGTAAGTGATGTTGCAGTCGGCGTTCTTGGTGTTCACCGCATAGCCGCCGTCGCTGCCCTTGCCCAGGTCGTACGTGCACGACGCGGGGTCCGCGTCGCGCGCACCCGCCTCCAGCCGCAGCCGATCGGGTTCCGCGACGGTGGTCGCGGCCAGATCCAGCCCCGCCTCCTGGATGCGGGCAGTCACCCACACGCGGCTCAGTTTCTTGGAAAAGCGGGCATGGGTGTCGAGATTCACCACCTGATTCCCGGGCTTCGGGGAAAGGGTGAGCGGGGGCGCGGGCAGGGTGGTCTTCTTGTAGGCGAGCCCGGCAAGGATTTCCGGATCGAGAACCGGTGCATTCGGCGGTGCCGGGTCGTCCGGCCCGATGAATACGAAGCCGTTCTGGTCCAGACACTCCTTGGGGGTGCCGCCGGTTGTGTCGGTGTCATACCGCATGACGTACCACTCGCCTTTGTCCCCGATATGCATATCGGGGTACTTCTCCCGCACCCCACCTTTCCCGTCCCTCGCTTCCCCATGCCGGACATCCACTTGCGTCGCGTACGCGGAGAACTCCTCGGGCGAGTACCGAGGCTCGTACCAGCACACGGGCGGCTCCCATTCCGCACCTCGCCCAGGGGCCATGTGAGTTCCGCCGGATTCGGGGGTGTTGTGGAGGGAGAACTGGACGCGGGAGGTGATGTCGTTGGGTTTACCCCCCTCTCGGTGCGGCACCGGCTTCGCGGAATCCTCTCTTTGGCCGCTTCCACCGGCCACTGCGGGTGCAGGCGCTCCCAGCACCACCGCAGTGACCAGCGCCAGTGTGGCTTTCCGCGGTAAGTTCAGCGAGCGCATTTTTCATCACTTCCTTTCGCGCTACTGGATATGACAACCCAGGTTCCACCGCGCTTTTCCATGATGTCCTTCACGCTCGTGAAGTCGCTCAGACTGGGTTTTGTACGGACGACCTTCCCGGTGTCCACCATCTTGGCGAACGCATCCCGCTGGCTCTCACAGAAGGTCACTGCTGCAGCCTTCTTGCCCAGCTCCACCTTGCGGTTGTAGTAGCGGGTGGTACCCGTCGATACTTTTCCCGATTTCCGGTACTTCTTGAGGTTGTATCGGAAGGTCTCCCCCGCCGCGTCCTGGACATACCGCTTTGCCACAGGCAGGTCCGGGTCACCTTTCGCATAGGATAGTGATATTGCTTTGGTGGCATACTCGTGGTCCCGCAGGACCTCGTCCTTCTTCGGGTCCCCCGTGATGTCGTCCTCGAAGACAACGCGGAAGCCCTTGGGAAAGTCGAACTCCGGCGCGTCCGAATCCTCCGACGCACTCGAACTCGGCGACGCCGAGGGCGACTTCTTGCCATCCTTCGCCCCCTCGATGTCGTCGCTCTTGCCGGAGCCGTCGCCGCCACCGCAAGCGCTCAGCAACACGAGACCGGATACCGCCGCCGTCACCATTGCTGCCCGCATGAATGAGCTCACCGGCTTCCCTCTCCTCTCTTTATCTGGACGGGCCCCTTCGGAAGTTCCTCGGCGCCCTTGCACTTGTAGAGTTTCTGGGCGAGGGCGCGGGCCGCGTAGCCGGTCAGGTCTGCGAGCTTCGCTTTGCTTCCCTTTTCGCCTTCGCGGGCCATGCTCGCTCCCGTGTTGAGGAACAGAGTGGCTTTCGAGTCGCGACGATTTCCTGGGAAGCCGCAGATGGTGTCCGACTTCAGCTCCCCCTGCGACGGCGGCAATTCACTCCCGTCCTTCGCCAGAATCTGAGCGCCGATCTTCCGGTCCTCCTCACCGTGGTAGTTCTTGGAGAAATCCAGGTGGTTGGAGATATGAGCGCATCCCTGAAGCACCGTGTTCACCTGGGAAGTCCAGAACTTCGCCGTGCGGGCCAGTTCAGCGCCCAGGAGGGAGTGGGCCTTCAGATGCACAGCGGCGCGTTCGGTCGCGCCCGAGCGTTTGCCGCCGTCGCCACCATCGAGGTCGGCGGACTTACGAAGCTTGCGCCAAAGGTTGTAGGCGGCATGGCCCACGTGTCCGAGATCGTCTCGCTCGACGATCAGCCAGCCGGATCCGTCCGTACGACTACCGCCTCCGGGTCCGGTGTCGGGCGTGGTGGCCTGATTGAGCCGCAGGGCAGTCGATTCCGTCCCGCCCGCGCCGCTCTTGAGGTTGTTCCACTCCTGCTCGAAGGACACCCCGTCCACCGCTCCATCCGTTCCCGGGCCGCCACCCACGGGCCGTGTCTCTACTGTTACGTACAGGCACTCTCGGGGAGAGTAGTGGCCTTGTCACTCTCTGGGGAGAGGATTACGGCACTCCGGGTACGGGGGATGGGCCTTCGCAGGCACGGGAGTTACGGGCCTTCGGCCACCAGCAACCGGTATCCGACGTCGAGGGTTTCCTGCGCGAGCAGCTCGGCGTAGCGGGTGTGCCAGCGGCCGGTCGTCAGGTCGTCGGCGAGGCGGTTCAGACCGGGGGCGACGGCGTCCTCTCCGGTCTGGGCGAGCATGGAGATCCCCGCGCGCACCTGCGGGTCGAGATAGGCGTGCGGGCGGCGCCAGAACGCGGCGCCGAATCCGTCCGCGCAGTCATGGGGGACCTGGACCGGCTGTCGGCGCGCCCCGCCGAGCAGGTCGGCAAGTCGGCCGGTCGGGACGGCGCGGGTGTCGTCGAAGGCAGCAGCCTCCGGGAGGTAGTCCCGCACCAGCCAGAACCGTTCGCGGAAGATGTCCTGGTCCCACGTCAGGATGACGATCCGGCGGCGGGCGACCCTGCGCAGCTCGCTGATTCCGGCTGCCAGGTCGGCCCAGTGGTGGACGGTCAGCAGCGCCATGACGGCGTCGGCGGCGTTGTCGCGCAGCGGGAGGTGCTCGGCGACCGCCTGTACGGCGGGCGCGGATTCCGGCGGGCGCTGGGCGAGCATGACCTGGCTGGGTTCGACCGCGAGGACCGTCTCCGGCGGTTCGTACGAGCCGCTTCCCGCTCCGACGTTGACCACGTCGGAGGCGTTTCCGAGTGCGGCGTGGATCTGCGCGGCGATCCGCGGATCGGGCTGTCGTGTCCGGGCATACGTCGTGCCCAGCGTGTCGTAGGTGGCCATGCCGGTCAGTATGCGAAAGGCGTGCCCGCCGGGTGGCTCTGCGCGTCCATATCAGCGGCTGTCACCCTGTCGGCCAGTAGCAACTCCTCGATGGCTGCCAGTCGTTGTCCGAGGTGCCGCAGCCCCGCCACTGCGGTGATGCGGGGCTGCGCGCCGCGGGCCGCGGACTGCCGCAGCTGCCGAGCTGTCACATGGGCACACGTGTCCGGGGCCCGTGAGCCGACGGCGCGGACCTGCCCGGGCCTCGTCGGAGCGGGGGCGGCAGCCGCCAGGCACGCTCGCCGAGCAGGGACATCACGGCCGGCAGCAGCACACCGCGCACGACGGTCGCGTCGATGAGGATGGCCGATGCCATACCGAGGCCCAGCATCTTGTACTCGATGGCGGACAGGGTCAGGAAGACCGAGAAGACACCGATCATGATGAGTGCCGCACCGCTGACAACACCGGCGCTGGCGGCAGTTCCGCCGACGACCGCCTCGCGCGGCCCCGCACCCGCGAGCCATCGCTCCCTGACCCGGCTGAGGATGAAGATGTGGTAGTCCATGCTCAGGCCGAACAGAATGATGAACATGAACAGCGGGAGCCAACTGACCACGCCACCATAGGAGTTGAATCCCAGCAGTGCTTCCAGGTTGCCGTCCTGGAAGACCCAGGCCAGCACACCGTACGCGGCGCCGATGGACAGCAGATTGAGCAGGATCGACGCCAGCGGGATGGTCCACGACCGGAACACCACCATGAGCAGGAGAAACGCGAGTCCGAGGATGAAGGCGAAGACGACCGGGGTCCGGCTGTTCACCCGCTCCGCGAAGTCGTGCGGCATGGCCGTCTTGCCCGCGACCGCGTACTCGACGCCCTCCACCGTGCCGAAGGCGCCCGGAAGCGCCTGATCGCGCAGGGTCGTCAGGGCGCGGTCCGCGGCAGGATCGGTGACGGCGCCCGCGAGCGGTACCCGTACCACCATGGCGTCGCCGACCGGCACGGCCGTGATCGGCTCCCGCAGCGCGCCGCCGCTGTCGGCGGCCTGCTCGTGCAGCTCGGCGATCGACTCCCGTACCCGGGGGGTGTCGGCCGACGCGCCGTCCGTACGGTCAATGACCACCCGGGCCGCGGTGGCCGAACCCGGAAATTGCTCCTGCATCTCGGTCGCCGCGTCCACCGCCGCCGAGACGCCGGGCGGCAGGCTGGCCGTGACGGCGGCGTCCTGGAGCCGGATACCGAGCGCGGGCAGCGCCATGACCAGCAGTGCCACGGCCGCCGACGTTCCGGCGATCAGCGGCCGCCGTACGACCCAGCCCGCCACCCGCCCCCAGAAGTGCGACTCCTGTGCCGCAATCCTGCGCCTGCCCAGCCAGGGAATCCGCGCTTTGTCGACCCGGTCACCGAGTGCGGCGAGCAGCGCGGGCAACACCGTCACCGAGCCGAGCACCGCCAGGCCGACCACCAGGACCGTTCCGGCGGTCAGGCCCTTGAAGACGTCCACACCGGTGAACAGCAGCCCGGCCATGCAGACCATCACGGTCAAGCCCGAGGCCACGACGGCATGGCCGGAGGTACGTGCCGTGATCCGCAGCGCTTCGGGCACCGAGTGTCCGGCCGCCCTTTCCTCGCGTACCCGGCGCAGCGAGAACAGCGAGTAGTCGATGCCTACCGCCATGCCGATGAGCAGCACGATGGAGGAGGCGGCGCTGTTGAACGGCACCCAGTGACTGACCAGTTGCAGCAGCCCGAACGCGGCCGCGACAGTCGTCGCCGACAGGAGCAGAGGTATCCCGGCAGCGATCAGCGAACCGAAGACGGCCAGCAGGACCAGCAGCGTGAGCGGCAGGGAGGTCGTCTCCGCACGCGTGAAGTCGTCCTTGATCCCCTCGTTGACCGCCTCGGAGAGACTACGGTCGCCCGCCTGGGCGAGCCGTACGCCCGGGTGGCGCTCCCGTACCTGCTCCACGGCCTTGACGGCAGCCGCGTAGTGCTTCTCGAACCGGTCGTCAGGACCGGCCACTTCGAAGGTCACCAGCCCGGAGCTGCCGTCCTTCGATATCCAGCGCCGGCCCTGGCCCTCCAGCGGGGAGCCGAGGTCACGCACCACGCCCGGCGCCCGGCGCAGCTCGGCCACCAGGTCCTCGGTGGCTGCACGCAGTTCGGGATCGGCTGCGAACTGCCGGTCGCCGTCGGCAGCACGGGACCGGATCAGCACGTTCTCCCGGATCGAGTCACCGCTGCGCTGGGCTTCCACCAGCTGCTGGGCACGACCGGCCTCACCGGGGTCGACCGAGCGGGCCGGCTCCCCCGTCACCGGCATGCTGGACAGTACGGCGAGCACGACCAGCACCAGCCACCCGCTGATCGCCAGGGTGCGGTGGCGGGTGGACCACACGGCCACCGCTTCGATCATTCCCCGGCGCTCCGGCGTGACCGTCCCCGAACCGGTCGGCAGGCGCTCGCCGCCCGAGTCGTCCGCGGGGTCCGCGCTGCCGTCCGCGCTGCCGTCCGCACGGCCATCCGCACTGCTGGTACTGCCCGCGGCGGTGCTGTCGGGTGGGCTGTGGACAGACTTGCTTTTGGGCAGCATGAGCTGCTCTCCTCTTTCTCGGTGGAGTGTTCCTGCGCAAACTCGCCTGCGGCGAGGTGGTTCGGCTCCCCGTTGCCCGGGCCGTCGAGTTGCAGCTCGACGGCCCGGGGTGTCCACGGGCGGAAAGGGGCTATTCGACGTCCTTGAGGACCCGTTCGATCGTGTCTGTTCGGCTCCGCAGATCGGAGACCTGGCTGCCGATCTCGGTCAGTTGCTCCTCGATCCGCTGCTGTCTGGTGGCAGCGGCTTCGGCAAGCTTCTTGTACTCGCTCTCCCCGGCCAGCTGAGCCTTGGCCCGCCGCCCGGCGGCGGTCTGCCAGATGACTGTGACGACCACGGCAATGAGCAGAGTGAACATGCCGATGGTGCCTATGACTTCCTGCCACTCGTGCTCGTTCATCGCGGTGTTCCCTTCTCGATGGTCAGCGTCTCGGCGGCGCTCGCCAGGAGTTCCGGTGTCAGGTGGACCGAGAAAGGGTTCACCTCGTAGAACTTCATTGCCTTTCCGTCTTCCGACAGCTCCAGCTGGGAGGAGACCAGACCGGCCGCCTCCAGCTTTTTCAGATGGACCTGGAGCAGCGCCCTGCTGATGTCGAGCTCGCGCGCCAGCCGGCTCACGTAGTTCCGCCCGCCCGCGAGAGCCGCTACGACACGCACCCGGTGCGGGTTGGAGAGGGTGGCCAGCACCCGCACCAGGTCGTCGCCCGTCGACGTGGGGTCTCTCATCGCACCATCCAGCACCAGCAGCAGCATATGCAAAAAAAGGTTAGCAGGTGCTTGCGCTCATTGGCCGGCGACGGAACCCTGAGCAGACCCTGATACGCGGGCCGAGCGGACCCTGAGGCGCGGAAGACGAAGCATCAGGAGCGATATCAGGATCAGAGCAGGCCACCGGTGTGGTCGTCGTTCTCCATCTGGGACCACCAGTGCCACTCGGTGGCCCATGCGGCGGGGTCGACGGCTTCCACCAGGGAGGCCACCCGGCACTCCAGGAGGTCCTTCGGGGAGTAGACGAGCCAGGGCGCGGGCTCGCCGCCCGCGCCGATGTCCCAGCGGGCCCAGGCACGGTGCGCCTGCTGGTAGGTCCAGCAGGCGAACAACAGGGCCGACAGGTCCTGGTGGAGATAGGCGGCGGGGCTCCCGTGGTCGTACCAGTCGGGGAGTTCCACGCAGCCGGTGGCCCCGTCCAGGGCGAGCGCGAGGTCCGGCGCCCACCAGCCGAGGGCGAAGAAGTCGCGCTGGTAACCGCGGGTGGGCAGTTCGGCGTCGGCCTCGAAGTAGTGCGGGTGGGCCTCTGCCATGGTGCGCAGGGGGCCGTCCAAGAGGGCGTACATGTCAGCCGCGCGGGGCAGTCCGATCTCGGTGAGCAGGCGGCGGGTGGGCGCGTGGGTGAGCCCGGCGGGGAGCTCGGCCTCGGTGAACCGGCGTATCCCGCCGCCGCCTCCGCCTCCGCCCTCGGCGAGCTCTGCGACCATCTCCGGCTCGATCTCGTACGCGAGCTCCCCCGGCGCGCCCGGCCGTGCCGCCCGGTGCAGGGTGCGTACGAGCAGCGCGGTGCCCCAGTGCGCGGGCTCGCGGACCGGCTCTTCCGCGTCGTACAGCGCATACAGGCGCGGGTCGATACGGCGCAGCCGCCGCGCGGTCTCCTCGCGTATCCGCGCCAAAGCGGCCATCCCGCGCTGCTGACCTGGTGGTACGGGGTCGCGAGGGCTCCCGGAGACGGCCTCGATCTCGCGGATCAGCCCGGCGAGTTCGGGCAGCCCGGAAGCGATCAGGTCGTGGCACAGGTCCTCGCCCTCCCAGGCGACCAGGTGCACTCCGCCTCCGTCGCCGTCGAGCACCAGCCGGGCCTCCCAGTGGTCGGTGCGGCCGAGAACGAGGAACCGTCCGTCGAGTGCGACGGGCGCGCCGTCCTCCGACACGTCCTCGGTGAGCGGTGGCAGGTGTCCGTCCCGGAGGCTGGTGAAGTCCAGTTCCGCGGCCTGTTCGGGCAGGCCGACCTCGGTGAGGAAGCGCCGGCTCGGCTCGTGCCGCAGGGTCTCGGGGAGCGATGCAGCGTCCAGGCGACGCCATGGACGCGTGGGTGAGTCCGCCGCCATGTCATCCCCCTCGTCCCCGGAGCCGCGCATCTCCGGAATGCCGCATCTGCGGAACCTCGCATCTCCGGAATCGCATCCCCGGAATCGCGAGCAGTCTGCCCCTCGGCACCGGAAGACGCGACTCCGATAGTGACCCAAGCATGCGCAAGCCGGTCAGCCGAGGTTGACCGACTACCGTCAAGTGGCCAGGATCTCCGCCATGTCTTCACGAGCCGCACAGTCCAACGCCAGGCGCAGCCGGATGCGGCGGCTCGGCGAGAGCGCCTTCGGGATGCTGCTGCTGGCGCGGGCCGGGTTGATGGCGCTGATTGCGCTGGTGCTGGTGGTGGCCGGGGTGTGGACGTCATGGGACACCGCGAACACCGCCATGTCGGGGGCCGAGCGCGGCACCGTCACCGTCAAGAAGTGCGGGGAGGACGAGTGCACCGGGACGTTCCTCAACAAGAAGACGTCGAAGCCCGAGAAGGTGACCGTCTCCGAGTTCGTCTCCGGCGGCAAGGGCCAGACGCTCGATGTGGCCGTACAGCCCGGTACGGACCACGTCATACGGACCGGGCCCGCCGGGGTGCTGTATGCGTGGGTGCCGCTGGGCGGTGCGCTGCTGCTGGCCTCGCTGGTGATCGCGGGCGGCCTGCGGATGCGGAAGACGGCCCTGCTCACCGGGGTGTGCGGGGCACTGATCATGGGCGGGGCCTGGGCGCTGCTCAGCTTCTGATGTCCCAGAAGAAGGTCCGGGTACGCCGGGGCGCGCGGCGCGGTCCGGGTACCGACGACGATCGCGGTGCCCCAGTGCGCTGGCCTGCGCCATCGTCCTGACCGCCCTCATGAACGAGAGACAGCTCAGTCGCGGTCGGTACCACTTGCCCTTGTCACCCCGGTTTGCCGTTGTCAGCCCGGTGGACATCCCCGTTCCTGCCGCCTGACCCACCGCCTTCGTGGCTGGCCTCGCCGTGCCGACCGTCGGCTTTCGAGGCGTGGGGCCCACTTGGATGTACCGAGGTAACGATCACTCCGCTGAGCTGGGGTTTTTGCGCTGTTTGGCAGTGAAGCGCGCCTTCTTCTGACGATTCCCACACGTGTTCATGTCACACCATTTGCGGCTGCGACTTTGGCTGGTGTCGAAGAAGGCAGCTTGGCAGGTTGGCGATGCGCACAGGGCCAATTTTCCGTCTCGTTCGCCTGCGATGATGCTGATCGCGTCGGCGGCGATCACGCTGAGGGCATCTTCCACGCAGGAAGCCGAGCTGAGCCGCCATTGACGATTGCCCTCGGGCGTCAGGATCGCCGCGGCCCGACCCTGAGCGCTGAAGTCATTGATGACTTGGACAGCAGACGCAGGGAGAGCGTCCTGGATCGCGGCCGCTGTCGCGGCGGCGTGAATCGACTCCCTCAGTTCCCGAGCGAGGTCGAGCTGGGCGGTGGTGCAGGAGTCCACGGCGAGGCCGTACACCGCCAGCCAGTCGACGAGTCGCTGCGGCGTGGGAATGCGCTCCACAGCGTCGCCATGACGCTCCGACAGAGTGCCCGTGAAGCTGGTCGCCAGCACGCTGCCGAGGCGGAAGTCAGGGAAGCCAGTACGCATGGAACCACCTTAGCTGGTTGCTCGCCGACACGTAGACATGCTAGAACCGTCTTAGCCGGTTCGCGACAGGTCGTAGCCGGTTCCGCGATGGCCAGGAGGTCTCATGCCCCGCCCAACCAGCGACGTGCAAGCATTTGAAGCCCACGCAACTGACGCTGACCTCGACGATCTGCGCGCGCGACTGGCCGCGGCGCGGCTGCCGGAGGCCGAGACGGTCCATCGCGCCGCGCCCGACCCTCGCCGATGGGAACAGGGCGTTCCGCTCGCCGACCTCGTCGATGTCGTGAACTACTGGCGCACCGGGTACAACTGGCGGTCGTTCGAAGAGCGCATCAACCAGATCGGCCAGTTCCGTACGACCATTGATGATCTGGGAATCCACTTCCTGCACCGCCGATCCGCGCGCGCGGATGCCACTCCGCTGATCCTGACGCACGGCTGGCCGGACAGCATTGCCCGGTTCATCGATGTAGTGGACGAGTTGGCAGATCCGAAAGACGCAGCCGCGCCGGCGTTCCACGTGGTTGCCCCGTCGCTGCCGGGCTTTGGTTACAGCGACAAGCCGGCCACCACCGGCTGGGGAACCGAAAAGATCGCGGCCGCGTGGGTGGAACTGATGGGAAGGCTCGGCTACAGCAAGTTCGTAGCCCACGGCGGCGACTGGGGAGGCAATATCACCACGGTTCTCGGCGGCAGGTTCCCGGGGCACGTTCTCGGCATCCACACAACGTTCGCGGAAGGACCGCCCGGGTTGACAACGGATGGACTGACGGAGGTCGAGCGCGAGTGGGTCGAGGAAACCCGCGATTTCTGGAGCCACCGCGCGGCGTACGCGAAGCAGCAGGCGACCCGTCCGCAGACCATCGGCTACTCGCTCGTCGACTCACCGGTCGGGCTTCTCGCCTGGATCCTCGACAAGTTCGCCGAGTGGTCAGATACCGAGGACAGCCCGTTCGAGACGATTTCCAGAGATCGCGTTCTCGACGACGTCACCCTGTATTGGCTGACGCGGACCGGCGCATCGGCGGCCCGCATTTACTACGAAAGCCACAACTCGCTGGACCCCGAACTTCGGGTCGACGTCCCCTCAGCACTCACTATGTATCCCCGCGACGTCGAGAAGTGCCCGCGCCCCTGGGCACAGGAGCGGTACCGACAGATCGTCCGGTGGAGGACGCCCGAAAACGGGGGGCATTTCCCGGCGCTGGAGGTTCCCGAGTATTTCGTCAAGGACCTGCAAGAGGGCCTCGCGGCAGTGCTGGCCGCCAATCGGTGAACGCGGCTGGGTGTCGGCCTCCATCACCGCCTGATCCGGCTCAAGGCGTTGCCCGACGGCTTCCCGACCGAGTTCACCCCGACCGAGTTCATCGAGACGGCAGAACGTGGTCGGACAGGCCGCGGCGAAGACAGCGTGGAGCATGTCGAGGTCTTTCGGAAGGTAGACCTCGACGCCCACCCGCCAATACGCCCGACTACACCCTCAACTGCGAAGAACCGGTAATGCGGGGTTCGTACCATCTGGAGGGCGGCTCCCACCGCTCGCGGCGGGGGCCGGTGTCATGGGGGTGCCGCCGGTGGGGGACGTTGTGGGACTGGAAGCCGACGCGGGATTTGATCTCGTTGGACTTGCCGGGGGCCCACATCCATAGGGGAGGGCTCGCGGAGTTTCCAGTACCGCCAGCGAGTGCAGGCGGAGCTGTAGCTGACAGCATGGCGAGCTGATCCGGCAAACGAATGCAGGTCTCTTCTCCAGCCGGACCGTCGCCCGACGCTTCACCGAACAACTCGGCACCAGCCCAGGGCAGTGGCTGCTCGACCAACGCATCGACGCGGCACGTGTCTTGCTGGAACAGACCGACCTGCCGGGCGAAGCCATCGCCACCCGCGTCGGACTCACCTCAGCAGTCAACCTGCGCCGCCGCTTTCGGGCCCATCTCGGCACCACACCCGGCGCCTACCGACGCACCTTCAGCCAAACCTGATGATGGAACTGGGCGTCGAATCCGCTGTGCGGGCGGAACACTCACGACACCCACGCTCGGCCAGAACACCTTCAACAAGATCGTGTTACGAGCTCAGAAGATTCTTCGCACCCTCGATATTCTCTTTGGTGCCGGACCCGCCATCAGCTCCGCACTCAGCCAGCGCAAACGTACTGGAACTGCTACCACCGCTACGGTCAGACGCGTAGAAATATTCACCATTTCCGCCCTTCAGCTACCCCCTTTACCGGGCTTTATCCTTACTGGGCCCCGGGGGATTTCACCTGCCCCCTTGCACTTGTAGACCTTCCGAGCGAGCGTTCGCGTAGCGTACCCACTCAGTTGAGCGAGCTTCCCCACACCCTTATCAAATCCCTCATACGCATCACTTCCCCGCTCAGCAACGTCCGCTCCCGTGACAATCACGAGCTTGTCCCTCTCGTTGCCAGGAACCGGGCAGCGCACAACTGTCCTCAGCGTTCCCCCCCTGGGGAAGTACGCGCCATACACATCTCCAAGCTCGGCGATATATTCGTACTCCTTGGCCATCCGGCCAGGCGGATCCGAGTAGCTCGGATGGCTCACCCGGAAGCTGACGCCATGGCCATCTATTGTCATTTCACAGGAAGTCGATGCGCTGAATCCAGAGGTATTCTCAAACGGCCCCGGAAAGCTCTCCCGGACCAGGGAATCCAACTCTCCATTCACGCTTGGGAAAAGGGGTTCCACTTCATCACCGGAGAAGCTCTCGTTGCACACCTTCTCAGGCACCCCCAGGTTTTCCTCCCCTCTCCCTTGAAGCCACCAGGTCATTGATCCTGCGATAACAAGAGCCATTACCCCACAAATTGCGAGGATTCGCTTGCCCGGCATGTCGACTCCACTACTTGTCCGGGAACCCACGTTCAACATCGTTATGCACTCTGGACGCCGCCCAGTCAACTGAACGGGGATCCAGCCCTGCGCCCTGGCCAGCGCTTCGCGTAATCCTTTCCATTGTTTCCCCTTCCCGCTTGCGCTCTCCTGCCAGGACATCCCTGCGGCTTTCTTGAACCTGCTCCGCGATCTCCTCCGGATCTTTTCTGTAGCCGTTGAAGATGGCGTCCTGGATCTCGCCGACCACGAGCCCCACTGCCTCCCCGCCCCTCGGCATCATCCCCACGCCCACGTCCACAATCTGCCCGACAACTTCCTGTTTTGCTTCGAGCGACTCGTTGTAGCGCTCGGCTGCCCCGATCTTGTCTTCGGCAGCCTCGATGCCATCCACTCGTCCCTCGGAGGCTGCGGCAGCTACTTTCGCTCCGGGCTCCGCGCCCATTGAAGCCGCTTCTGACGGACTGTGGTCTGAGGCCGGATGGGTCATCGCTTCCTGGATCGACTCTCGCGAGACGACATGAGAGGAATGCATGATTGATGCGTATCCATCGGAGTCCTGTGAAGCGCTACGGACAAATCGCTTAAGAGCATCCCCACCCAATTCGCCCAGTCCCGGATCCGCCCCGCGCATACCAATCATTCCACCGGGGGAATCTGTCATCCCCCTGTGCACTCCGCGCATATAGTCAGCGGCCATTGCTCCCATATGCCCCTGCAGCGGAGCCAACTCGCCGTCATGTCGCACCAGCGAGAAGCCTTCTTTACTGCCGAGACGCTCCACCACCTCGTAAAAAAGAGCCGCCTGTTCCTCGGTGTGCTTTACCGGCTTCCCCTCATCCCCCGCCGGGCGCCCCGTCGTGGCTGCCTCAAGCGCACCGCCGAGGGCGTCCTTGCCGGAATCGCCCGTCGGCCAGTCCCGGACTTTCTTTCCCTCTTCGTCGCCCAGGAAGTAATCGAAGTTGTCGACTTCCTTACCGTCAGCCTCCGTTGACCCCCGAAAGAACTCAGTCGCCGCATCCGGGCTGTGTCCCAACCCCTTCATCAGGCCGGTCATGGGGTCGAAACCCCGGTCCTTACCCTTGTCCAGGTTGAGGTCCGGCCCCCCGTTCTCGGGGGTCAGTGGCAGTGGCCAGGCCCGGCCCGGGCCGCCGTGCTTGCGCTCGTACGTGACCATGTCGTTGGCGACGACGTTGAGGAATTTCTTGTCGTATTCGCCGTGCCGCAGAACGTTCCCGAGGACCTGATATCCCAGTGTCCGCTGGTTGCCGCCGTTGCTGAGGGGGAGCTCGTCCTTGCCCACCCGCTTGAGAGTGGCGATCCAGTTCTCGCCCAGATGCGTGCGGTCGCCGTCGGCGCCGAGGGGGTTGCCGGGGGTCTGGGTGGCCGTCGCGAGTCCCGTTCCCATGGAATTCTGGACGGTGCGGGCCAGCTCCAGGCGGTGTTCTCCGCCGTCGGTCGAGGCATCAATGCCCATCTGGGCATGGAGGAGCAGCGCCTTCTTCGGACCCAGGTCGCGGTAGAAGGTCGTGCTGAACTCCGCGTCCCTGGCGTTGTACTTGGTGATTTCGGCCAGGCGGGCGAGGTCCTTGCTGCTGAGTTCCTTGCCCTCTCGGTAGAGCTTCAGCTGCTTTTCCGCCAGTCCCTTCGCCTCGGATGCCTGCGCGTGGTCCAGGGACTTGTACGACGCGTGCCCCGCGTTGTGCCGGTCGCCCTTGTGGCTGCGCTGGAGGGCGCGGCTCGCTGAGGCGTCGATTTCGCGGGCCTTGCCGATGAGGTGGTTGATGCGGGACTGGATGTCGTCCCTCGCCTCACGGTCGGCCTTGCTGCGGGGTTCGTTGGGCTTGTCCGAGTCCGCGGATCCGCCGACGTAGTAGCCGCTGGCTGTCGTGGCCCCGTCTGTGCCGGCCGCGAAGTCGCAGGTGACGGTTCCATCGTCGTTGTCCTTGATCGAGATCTGTTTCCGCTTCGCCCTCTCCCGCTCGTCCTCGATGCGACCCTGGATCCTGACGAGTTCGCGGTGGGCGTCGTCGATGACGTTCCAGATGCTCTGGGCCTCGGTGTGGAGGTCGCCGACCTCATTCGCGATCTTCCGGATGAAGGGGCGGACCGCGTCGGCGTTGGCGCCCGCCCAGTCTGCTCTCTCCGACTTCGCCCGCATGTCGCTGCGCGCCTGCTTCGCTAACCGCTTCAGCGCGCTCTGGACTCTTTTCCAGTCCCCCACGGTCGCACCGAAGCTGCCGAAGTTGACGGTGATCAGGTCCGTGTATGTGAGCTGTGATTCCGGCATACGGCCTTCCGCCCCTCAGCCCAGCAGGCGGGAGATCTTGGACGGCGGCAGAGCCGTGCCGTCCTTCCCTAAGATCTGCGCGCCGATCTTCCTGTCCTCCTCCTTCTGTGAACTCTTCGAGTAGTCCAGGTGGTTGGAGATGTGCGCGCATCCCTGCATCACCGTCTTGAGCTGCGAGCCCCACACCTCCGCCGTGCGGCCGAGGGCCTTGCCCAGCAGGAAGGAGTGCGCGCTCAAGTGCGCGGCGGCCCGGGTGATCGCTGCCTTGTCCCCGGCGTTTTCGATGTCCGCGTTCTTCTTCAGCCCCTGGTAGAGGCCGAAGGCGGCATGACCGATCTTGCCCAGTTCCTCGTCCTTGACGACCAGCCAGCCGGAACCGTCCGTCCGCCTTCCGCCGCCAGGGCCAAGATCCGGAGTGGTTGCCTGGTTGAGCTGGAGTCCCGGTGACCCCCCGTTCTGCTTGTGCTGTTCCCATTCGTTCTTGAACGACATACAGCGCCGCCCCTCTCCCCCTCGCTCACCGGCACGCGGACGCGCGTAGCGTGAGCGCGCCCCCCCGGACAGTTACCGGCGAGTGTAGTGGAGAGGTCACCAAGAGTCAGGAGAGTGGCTGAGCGTGGGCTCCTGCTCCTTGTGCGGGCCGGTCTGGTGGCGCTGAATCACGGGAGGGCCTGGGCGCTGCTCAGCTTCTGAGACAGCCCTCAGGCCCTCGACCTTCAGCCCTCGGCCCTCAGTCCCCGGCCCCCGGCCCCCGGCCGGACGTCAGCCCGTGTTGCGCAGGCCGGCCGCCACGCCGTTGACGGTCAGCAGCAGTGCACGGCTCAGGTTCTCGTCCGGCTCCTTGCCCAGTGCCGCCGCCTGCCGCTGGCGGTGCAGCAGGGAGACCTGGAGGTAGGAGATCGGGTCGAGGTAGGCGTCGCGGATCTTCAGCGTCTTCCGGAGAACCGGGTTGGCCTCCAGCAGCTCGCTCTCGCCTGTTATACGCAGCACTTCCTCCACCGTGCGGGCGTGTTCGGCCTCGATGGTGGCGAACACGTGCCGCAGATCCTCGGGGACCAGCGTCTCGACGTAGTGGCGGGCGATCCGCAGATCCGTCTTGGCCAGCGTCATCTCGACGTTGGAGAGGAAGTTGCGGAAGAAGTGCCAGTGCGTGTGCGCCTCTTCGAGCACGCTGTCGAGCCCGGCCTCACGGGCGGCCTTCAGGCCCGTACCGACCCCGAACCAGCCGGGGACGATCTGCCGCGACTGGGTCCAGCCGAACACCCACGGGATGGCCCGCAGCCCGTCCAGGCCCGCGCCGGTGTCGGGGCGGCGGGAGGGGCGGGAGCCCAGATGGAGCTCGGCGAGCTGGTCGACGGGGGTGGAGGCGAAGAAGTACGCGGGCAGGTCCGGGTCCTCGACCAGCTTGCGGTAGGCACGGTGCGCCGCGTCGGAGACGGTGTCCATGGCGGCGTCCCAGCGGGCCAGCGCCTCGTCGGACTGGCGGGGCGCGGTGTGCAGGGCCGACGCCTGGAGGGTGGCCGAGACGGTCAGCTCCAGGTTCTCCCGGGCGAGGGAGGGCACCAGATACTTGTCGGAGATGACCTCGCCCTGCTCGGTGACCTTGATCTCACCCTCCAGGGTGCCCCAGGGCTGGGCGAGGATCGCGTCGTGGGTGGGGCCGCCGCCGCGGCCGACGGTGCCGCCCCGGCCGTGGAAGAGCCGCAATCGCACGCCGTGCCTGTGTGCTACGTCACGCAGGCGGCGCTGGGCGCGGTGGATCTCCCACTGGCTGGTGGTGATGCCGCCGAACTTGGAGGAGTCGCTGTAGCCGAGCATGACCTCCTGAAGGTCGCCGCGCAGCGAGACCAGCTTGCGGTAGGAGGGGTCGGAGAGCATCGCGTCGAGCAGTTCGTCGGCGATCTTCAGCTCGTCGGTGGTCTCCAGCAGCGGCACGATGCCGATCTTCGCCCAGCCGCCGTGCAGATCGATCAGCCCGGCCTCGCGGGCGAGCACGGCGGCGGCGAACACGTCGTCGGCGCCCTGGCACATCGAGATGATGTACGACTCGATGACCTCGGGCCCGAAGGTCTCCAGCGCCTTGCGGACCGTCTCGAAGACGCCGAGCGTCTTGGCACCGGCCGCGTCCAGCGGCGCCGGGCTCGGGGCGAGCGGGCGGCGGGAGCGCAGCTCCTTGGCGAGCAGCCGCTGTCGGTAGTCGCGCGGCATGTCGGCGTAGCGCCAGGACTCCTCGCCGAGCCGGTCGAAGAGCTGGCCGAGCGCGTGGTGGTGCGCTTCGGCGTGCTCGCGGACGTCCATGGTGGCCAGCTGGAGGCCGAAGGCCGCCGTCGTGCGGATGGCGCGCTCCAGGCGGCCGTCGGCGACCAGACCGCCGCGGTGCTCGCGCAGCGAGTCCTGGACGAGGGCGAGGTCGGCCAGCAGCTCGCCGGTGCCCAGATAGTCCCAGCCCTCGGTGTGCGGGAGCTTCTCGGCC
Organism: Streptomyces sp. 3N207; assembly: GCF_052246355.1. NCBI lineage: Bacteria > Bacillati > Actinomycetota > Actinomycetes > Kitasatosporales > Streptomycetaceae > Streptomyces > Streptomyces sp. 3N207. The sequence continues at coordinate 140,519 of NZ_JBQQBV010000014.1, forward strand.
AGCCGGGTGCGGGTGTTCAGCAGCTTCTGCCGGATGCAGGTGGCCTTGAGCCGGTAGGGCTCCTCCGCGTTGAGGCGCTTGTAGCGGGGGCTGATCTCCGGGAGCCGGGCGAGGTCCTTCTCCAGGGAGTCCAGCAGCGGCTGTGTGGCGCCGCAGTTACGGATCGAGTTGGACAGGGCGCCGCGCAGCTCGTCCACGTGTGCGAGGGCGTCGGTGATGCCGTGCTCGTGCTGGAGCAGCAGCACGTCCCAGGTGACCTCGGGCGTGACGTTGGGGTTGCCGTCGCGGTCGCCGCCGATCCAGGTGCCGAAGGTCAGCGGGCGGGTGCCGGACGGCAGCGGCGCTCCTGCGCGCTCCAGCTCGGCGGCCAGGTCCTCCAGCACGTCGCCGACGGCGCCGCGGTGCAGCTCGTCCAGGTAGTAGATGGCGTTACGCGCCTCGTCGGCGGGCTCCGGGCGGGCGACCCGCAGCTCGTCGGTCTGCCAGATCAGGTCGACGTTCTCGGCCAGCCGCAGATCGGCACGGCGGCGCTCGGCCCCGCCCAGCTGCCCGTCGGACTCCTCCAGCAGCTCCGCGATCTTGCGGAGCTTCGTCAGCACCGAGCGGCGGGCCGCCTCGGTGGGGTGCGCGGTGAAGACGGGGCGTACGGAGAGGTGACGCGCGGTGTTCGCCAGGTGCCCCGGATCGGCGTCCTTGAGCATGTCGGCGGTACGGGCGAGCATCCCGCCGTCCCCGGAACGGCGCTGCCGCAGCTCACGGCCGCGGTGCACCTGCTCGGTGACGTTGGCCAGGTGGAAGTAGGTGGAGAAGGCCCGCACCAGCTTGGTTGCGGTCTCCAGATCGGTCTCGCCCAGCAGCTCGGCGGCTGCCTCACCGTTGCTGCGGGTGAGCGCGCGTACCCGCTCGACGAGATCGAGCAGCTCCGCGCCCTCCTGGCGGACCAGCGTCTCGCCCAGCAGATCACCCAGCCGGCGGATGTCGGCACGCAGCGCGGAGGTCGACGCCGCCGCGTCGACGCTGTCCACGCTGACGCCGTGGCTGCCCGGTGACTCCCCGGAGGACACCCCGCCGGAAGGCTTCCAGCCGGAGGCGCTTCCCACCGTCCCGGGGTCACTCGATCCGGGCAGGTTCTCGGACGGCTCGGGGGTTCGCTGGTTGCTGTCGGCGCTGCTCACAGGTGCGGCTCCCTTGCGGGGTTGCTTCCCTTGCGGGGTTGCTTCGGGCAGGTGGCGGACCGCGCTGTCCGACGGAACAAGGATAGGTCGGCCTCAGCGTGGTACAGGACTCCCGTCCGAGGGGTGGGCAGCGCGGCGGACCCCGCCCCGGTGCGCACCCCTCTTGTCCCGTGACTTACGGCTGCCATACTTACGTCGCCGTAGGTTACGGAACCGTAGCCAAGCCGAGGTCCAATGAGGGACATCTATGACGACAAGCCCGGACGTGCTCGACAGTTCGCCACAGGCCGCCCCCGCCGACTCGCCGCAGGGCCCCGGCTCGCCGCAGGCCCCCGACCCACTGCCCTCCGCGACGCTGGGCGGTGAGAAGCGCCGCTCCGCGGAACAGATCGCGCTGCTGCTGTTCATCACCGTTCCGTTCGTCGGGCTGGTGGCCGCGGTGCCGCTGGCCTGGGGGTGGGGGGTGAGCTGGCTGGATCTGGGGCTGCTGGTCGCGATGTATTTCATCGGCTGCCACGGCATCACGATCGGCTTCCACCGCTACTTCACGCATGGCTCCTTCAAGGCGAAGCGACCGCTGCGCATCGCACTCGCCGTCATGGGCTCGCTCGCCGTGGAGGGCCCGCTGGTGCGCTGGGTGGCCGACCACCGCAAGCACCACAAGTTCTCCGACGCCGAGGGCGACCCGCACTCCCCGTGGCGGTACGGGGAGACGATCCCCGCGCTGATGAAGGGCCTGTGGTGGGCGCACGTCGCATGGATGTTCGACGAGGAGCAGACGCCGCAGCACAAGTACGCGCCCGACCTGGTCAAGGACCCCGCGCTGCGCGCCGTCTCCCGCCAGTTCGTGATGTGGACGGTCGTCTCGCTGATGATCCCGCCGGTGATCGGCGGACTCGCCACCTGGTCGTGGCAGGGCGCGGTGACCGCGTTCTTCTGGGGCTCGCTGGTGCGCGTCGCACTGCTGCACCACGTCACCTGGTCGATCAACTCCATCTGCCACGCCGTCGGCAAGCGCCCGTTCAAGTCCCGTGACCGGTCGGGCAACGTGTGGTGGCTGGCGGTCCTCTCCTGCGGCGAGTCCTGGCACAACCTGCACCACGCGGACCCCACCTGCGCCCGGCACGGTGTCGAGCGCGGACAGATCGACTCCAGCGCGCGCATCATCCGCTGGTTCGAGAAGGCCGGCTGGGCGTACGACGTGCGCTGGCCGAAGCACGACCGGCTGGACTCGCGGCGCAACACGGACAGCTCGCGGCGCCGTAGGACAGCACAGCCGGAGCAGACGGCACAACCGGAGCAGAGCGCCCCGCACAGCTCGGAACAGGACTCGGCGGCCAACGACGCGTCCGGCTCGGACTCCCGCCGTCCGGAGCAGTCGGCCAGGGCGGCATGATGCTGTGCTGACCCAGGGGCCAGGCCAGACCCCTGGGCTCCCAGCAAGCCATACGACAGGGAAGGCCCACCCCGTGCCGACCGACGAGACGACGCCGCCGTCCAGCAGCAGTCCCAAGAAGCGCGCCCGCCGCCGGATGACCGGCAAAGAGCGCCGCGAGCAGCTGCTGGACATCGGCCGCACTCTCTTCGCCGAACGCGGCTTCGAAGGAACGTCGGTCGAGGAGATCGCCCACAAGGCCGGCGTGTCCAAGCCGGTCGTCTATGAGCACTTCGGCGGCAAAGAGGGCCTGTACGCGGTCGTCGTCGACCGCGAGATGCGGCGCCTGCTGGACATGGTGACGGGGGCGCTCACGGGAGGGCACCCCCGTGAGCTGCTGGAACAGGCCGCGTTCGCCCTGCTCGACTACATCGAGCAGTACACCGACGGCTTCCGCATCCTGGTGCGGGACTCCCCGCTCCCCCAGTCGACCGGCACCTTCGCCTCGCTGATCTCCGACATCGCCACCCAGGTCGAGGACATCCTCGGCCGCGAGTTCAAGAACCGCGGCTTCGACGCCAAGCTCTCCCCCCTCTACGCCCAGGCCCTCGTCGGCATGGTCGCCCTGACGGGACAGTGGTGGCTCAATGTCCGCAAACCCAAGAAGGCCGAGGTTGCGGCCCACCTCGTCAACCTCGCCTGGCACGGCCTCGACGGCCTGGAACAGAAGCCGCGGCTGATAGGTCACAGGCGGTCGTAAACCTCCGCGGTTGTCACTCTTTGTGGTGAGCCATTTCGGATCCGCCCGCTACTGCGGAGACGCTGGCCAGAATCCCGCTTATGGGAGGAACAATGACTGCCGAGCCGATCGCAGGGCACGAGCCCGATCCCGAGCCCGAGCGTCAGACTGCGCGTGAACCCGGCAGGCGCTGGCCCAGGCCGCCTCAGGACGGATACACCGTGGACCACCTGTTCACGCTGCCCGACCTCCCGCCGCACACGGAGTTGATCGACGGGAGTCTGGTTTTCGTAAGTCCGCAGCAGTACTACCACAGCACCATGATCGATCTGCTGCTGGCGGGACTGCGCACCAGCGTCCCGAAGACTCTGAAGGTGCGCCGCGAGATGGCAGTCGTGCTGGACCGGAAGAACGCTCCCGAGCCCGACATCTGCGTTGTGAACGCCAAGGCCGTCACCGACCGGAGCTTGACCCGGTTCGCCGCAGAGGATGTCCACCTCGCAGTCGAGGTCGTCTCCCCCGAGTCGGAAGCCCGCGATCACGACACCAAACCTCACAAGTACGCCGCAGCAGGTATCCCGAACTTCTGGCTGGTGGAACGAGCAGGTGCGGATGAGCACCCCGTCGTACGGGTCTACGAGTTGGACCCGGTCACGAAGGCGTATGCGCTCACCGGCATCCATCACGACCGGCTCAAGGTAAGCGTGCCGTTCGCACTCGACATCGACATCACGTTGGAAGCGCTCGACGAGTTCTGACGTTCTGTCGCAGTCCCTCCCACCAGGTACCCCCCTAGGATCGGGCGCGCCATCTCCCGCGAGTCCCAGGAGTTCCCTCATGCCTCGCCCGCCGCGTATCTCCCGCACCGCAGTGCTCGACGAGGCGCTGCGCACGCTGGACGAGGAGGGCATCGAGGCCCTGTCGATGCGCAGGCTGGCGCAGCGCCTGGGGGTGACCAGCCCGTCGCTCTACAAGTACGTACGGGACCGGGAGGGCGTGTTCGATGCGGTCGTGGACGCGATCGTCCAGGAGATCAACGAGGGCTGGAGCCCGAAGGGAAGCTGGCGCGCGGAGTTGGACGGGCTGGCCCGCCGCTACTTCCACACCTTCCGCCGGCACCCCAACGCGGTGCCCCTGGTGATGCACCGTCCCACCCGCAACCAGCGCTCCCTCGACAGCTTCGACACCGTGCTCAGCGTGCTGACAGCAGCGGGCTGGCCGGTGCAGGACGCGGCCCGTGCCGTGCTGCTGACCGAGTCGTACGCGCTGGGCGCCACGTTGACCGCCGTCGGCCCCGGGATCCCGCTCACGCCCGAGGAGTTGGCGAACCGTCCCACCCTTGCTGCGGCCCTCACCGGCGAGCACAGCACCTTCCGTCTCACCGAGGGCGACTTCGAGCACGGCCTGAAGCTGGTCCTGGACGGCATCGCCCGCGAAATCGCCCCGGAAGGGTGCCGGTTGGAGGGAGCACAGGGCGGCACGGAGCGCTGAGCGGCGCTGCGCCGGAAAATCCCTCGGTGCGCGCGCCGGCGTGTGCGAAGCTCCCCCCGCAGTGTGCCCTTGGGTGTGCACACGTTCACTGCGGAGGACGAGGATGTTCGCGATATCCCTGGGTGACGACGGCGCCGAGCTGCGCCCGCTCGAACCGTGGCAGGCCGAGGAGTTCCTGGCCCACATCGAGCGGGGGCGGGAGTTCATCGGGCAGCACGTGGGGCTGCCGGACGCCAACAAGGATCTGGAGTCGGCCCGCGCCTTCCTCCAGTCGTACGCGGAGAAGGCCGCCACCGACACCGGGCGGATCCACGGCATCTGGACGGCGGACGGCAAGCTGGTCGGCGGGGTGCTCTTCCGCACGATGGACCTGGCCCAGGGCACCGCCGAGGCGGGCTGCTGGCTGGAGCCGTCGGCGGTGGGCAAGGGCCTGGTGACCCGGGCGGCACGCCGCATCATCGACTGGGCCGTCGAAGAGCGCGGCATCCACCGCGTCGAGTGGCACGTCTCCTCGTCGAACGAGCCCAGCATCGCCGTGGCCCGCCGTCTCGGCATGACCAGGGACGGCGTGCTGCGGGAGAGCTTCTTCTACCGGGGCAATCGGGCCGACATGGAGATCTGGTCAGTTCTAGCTCCTGAGTGGCGGGCCGCGAAGCAGCAGCCGTAGGTCTTGCGTACCCTCGCCCCGAAGGGGCGCGGGGAACTGCGCGACAAACCACAACTCACCCGCAGTCCGCGTACGACGGACAGGGGCACCCCCTCACCGCTTCACCGCGACGACGAACACGCGGCGGAACGGGAACGCGGTCGTGCCGTCCGCGCCGGGCGGATACGCCTCGCGTAGCGCCTCCGCGTACTCGGCGAGGAAGCCGTCGCGGGCTGCGGGGTCGTCGGCGAGGCGGGCCAGTACGGGGCGCAGTGTGGTGCCCTTGACCCATTCGAGGACGGGATCGGGGCCGGTCAGCCGGTGGAGATAGGTGGTCTCCCATGCCTCGACGGCGCAGCCGTTCGGGCCGAGCGGGGCGAGGATGTCCGCGTACTCGGCGGGGGTGAGGACGGAGGCGGTACGGGAGGGGGCGCCGAGGCGGTCGCGCCAGCGCGGGGAGTCGCGCAGTTCGGCCAGCAGGGTGTGGCTCGGCGCTGCGAAGTTGCCGGGCACCTGGAAGGCGAGGGTGCCGCCGGACGGCAGGGCCGCGATCCAGTCGGGGAAGGCGTGCTGATGGCCGGGCACCCAGTGGAGGGCCGCGTTGGAGAAGAGCAGACCGAAGTTCTCGGCGGGGTCGGGGCGCCAGCGGGCGAGGTCGGCGTGGGCGAAGTCGAGGCGGCCGGGCCGGGTGTGCTCCGCCGCCTCGCGGAGCATCTCCGGCGAGTTGTCGTATCCGGTGATGTGCGCTTCGGGCCAGCGTTCGGCGAGGGGCGCGCTGGGGCCGCCGGGACCGCAGCCGAGGTCGGCGATCCGGACGCGGGGATGACCGGGCAGTCGGTCGGGTACATGTGCGAGAAGATCGAGTACGGGGCGCAGGCGAGGGCCGGAGTGCCGGAGATACTGCTGGGGGTCCCACATGGCAGCAGGGTGCATGCAGCCTCTCTTGACGTCAAGAGACTTCACGTCGACACAACCTCTACACTGATCCCATGGAGGACGAGGTCGACCGTTTGGTGGCAGCTTGGCGTCGGGAGCGCCCTGACCTCGACGTCGAACCGCTCGAGGTGCTCAGCCGGGTCAGCAGACTGGCCCGGCATCTGGACCGCGCCCGCCGTATCGCGTTCTCCGAGCACGGACTGGAGCCCTGGGAGTTCGACGTACTGACCGCGCTGCGCCGCGCGGGCACCCCGTACCAGCTCTCCCCCGGCCAGCTGCTCACCCAGACGCTGGTCACCTCCGGGACGATGACCAACCGCATCGACCGCCTCACCAAGAAGGGGCTGGTCGAACGGCTGCCCGACCCCAGCGACCGGCGGGGCGTGCTGGTCCGGCTCACCATCGAGGGACAGGACCGAGCGGACAGCGCCCTGGCCGGACTGCTCGACCAGGAACGCGCCATCCTCGCCGAGCTCTCCCCCGTGCAGCGCGGCGAACTGGCCTCACTGCTGCGGCAGCTGACGGCACCGTTCGACAACATCCCCATCTGAGCCGCGGATCCCGGCCCACCCGGCGGCGCCCCGCCCGAGCTCCCTCCGCGACCGGGCCGGGTCGGCCAAGTGCCCTACCCCGCGCCTGTTCCGGGCCGTACGATCACGCGCATGGCCATGGGCGCGCGGTTCGAGGGACGTACGGTCGTCATCACCGGGGGCGGCTCCGGCATCGGTGCCGCGACGGCGCACCGGCTGGCCGACGAGGGAGCGGCCGTCGTCATCCTCGACAAGGAGGAGGCCGGGGCGCACCGCACCGCGCGGGAGATCACGGCCTCGGGCGGCCGGGCGGCGTTCGTCCTCGGTGACGTCACGGACGAACCGGCCTGGGCCCGCGCAGTGGAGACGGCACGTCAGGGGTTCGGCCCCGTGGACGGGCTCGTCTGCAATGCGGCGCTGGTGCGCACCGGTGCCGCAGACGAGATCTCCCTCTCCGACTGGGAGGCCCAGCTCGGGGTGAATCTGACCGGAGCCTTCCTCGGGGTACGGGCCTGTGTGCCCGATCTGCGCGAGCGGGGCGGCGCCATGGTGCTGACCTCCTCCGTGCACGCCCTGGTCGGACTGCACGGGCGGCCCGCGTACGCCGCCAGCAAGGCGGGGCTGACCGGGCTGGGCCGCCAGCTCGCCGCGGACTTCGGCCCCCGGGTACGGGTCAACTCCGTGCTGCCGGGCCCGGTCATGACGCCCGCCTGGGACGGGGTCGAGGAGGAGGACCGGCGGCAGGCCGCGACGGAGACGGTGATCGGCCGCCATGGGCGCCCCGACGAGGTCGCCGCCGCCATCGCCTTCCTGCTCTCGGAGGACGCCTCCTTCGTGACCGGCGCGAGCCTGGTGGTGGACGGGGGCTGGAGCGTCTTCAAGAACTCGGTGTGAGCGGGCCCCGGCCCCTCCCGCCTCAGTCGGCGATGTCGGCGTAGGCGACGGCCCGTTCGACGCGGGCCCGGACCAGATACTCGCCGGGGACGGCGTTGCGCTGCCCGTACTCGTCGGCGCGGTCCGCGCCCATGTAGCGGCCGCCGATGCGGCCGGCCCACTCGCGCATCAGCTCCAGGTCGTCGAGGAATTCCGCGGCGACGCACTCCAGCATCACGAAGCTGAAAGGGGGTTCCTGGTCGTCCACGCACAGGGCGAAGCGTGGATCGCGGCGCAGGCCGTGGTACTTCAGCGAGTGGCTGCCCGTGTTGAACAGCAGCCGGCCCTCGTCGTCCAGCAGGAACCACACCGGGGTGACATGGGGGCGGCCGTCCTTGCGGGTGGTCGCCAACTTGCCGGTGCGGGTGCCCGTCAGGACGAAGTCGCGCCACTGGGCTTCGGTCATCTGCTGCATTGCCATGTCTCCACGGTCGTCGGGCTTCCGATGTGATCAGAAGTGATCAGACCGCAGAGCCTAGAGCGAGGGGCCGACAACCAGGCCCGACGCCACGGCGCAAGCGCGTCAGCGTGCTCCCGCCGGCTCCAGCTCCGCCGGGCCCACCCCGGCGCGCCGGGCCAGGGCGACGGCCTGTAGTGTGGAGTGGACGCCCAGCTTGCCCAGGACGTTCTGCATATGGGTCCGCACCGTGTGCGGCGACAGATACAGCCGCTCCGCGACGGCCTTGCGGCCCAGCCCCGCCACCATGCACCGCAGCACCTCCCGCTCGCGCGGGGTCAGGGACTCCACGAGGCGTTCGCTCTCGGTGCGGTGCTTGCGGCTGGCGGTCAACTCCTTGAGGACGCCGGTGAGGAGCGCGGGCGGCAGATGCGTCTCGTCCTTGAGGACACCGCGGATCACCTGGAGGAGCCGGGAGAGGGAGCAGTCCTTGGCGACCCAGCCTCCCGCGCCCGCCTGGAGCGCCGCAGCGGCGTGCCGGGGGTCGTCGCGCTCGGCGAGGACGACGGTGCGCACCGCAGGATAGTCGGCGCGCACGCGCGCCACCAGCGGTAATCCGCCCGTTGCTACCACGGCGGCGGGGACGTCGGCCGCTGCGGACGCGCCGCCGGCGGATCCGGCGGCACTCGCGCCCACCGCGGTGTCGTCCGGCACGCCGAGCAGTTTCCCGGGGGCAGGGGCGGGTTCAGATGCGGGCTTCTCGCCGTTCGACCGCGCCATGCCCGGGTGGGGCGGCCCGCCCTGGCCGGGCACCGGCCCCGGCGCGGGCAGCGCGCCCTGGTGGGACGGTGACGGTGCTGTCCCGTTCAGCGACGCACCCAGGTCGGCGTCCACGAGCAGGACGTCGAACCGGCGGCCCTCGGCCGCGCCGCGTTCCAGATGACGCAGCGCCGCCGCACCGCTGCCCGCCGCGCCCACTTCGACATCCTGCTCGGCCGCGAGCGCGGCGGCCAAGGACTCGGCAAAAATGCGGTGGTCGTCGACCACCAGCACGCGAATACGTTGCATGGCACCCCCTGGCAGTGCGGGCACGGCGCCCATGCGCGGGAAAGCGCGCTATCGACACGGCCGCCGCCGTGTTCGCTGTCTACCCCGCCCCTGAGCGTCGTACCCGGCTGTCTCGCCCCCTGATCAGCACCGGCCCCCACCGATGCTGCACACAAGGTTCAGAGTACGGCCGAGCTGTGACAACGGAAGGCAAATCACAAAAGTCGTTCTACTCGTGACCCCGCGGGGGTGCACCAGGGCGCGTCGGGAGCGCGCGTATGCGGGCGGAGACACGTGCGCCTCACAAGCGCCGCGCGCCCGCGCTCGGTACCGCCTCGAACACGTGCGGCACCAGGTGGCCCGCCGCCTCGAACGCCGAGGTCACCGCCTCACCGATCTTCTCGGTCCGGCTCTCCTCGGCCAGCACGATCGCCGAGCCGCCGAAGCCGCCGCCGGTCATCCGGGCACCGAGCGCGCCCGCGGCGAGCGCCACGTCGACGACCAGGTCCAGCTCCTCGCAGGAGACGCGGAAGTCGTCCCGCAGGGAGGCGTGCCCCGCGGTGAGCACCGCGCCCACCGCGCTCGGGTCGCCGGCGTCCAGCAGCTCGATCGTCTCCTCGACCCGGCGGTTCTCCGTGACGATGTGCCGCACACAGCTGCGCACCTCCGGATCGTCCAGCCGGGCTTCCAGGCGTGCGAGGGCCGCGTCGAGCTCCTCGTACGCCACATCGCGCAGCGCCGGCACGCCGAGCGCAGCCGCGCCCGCCTCGCACGCCCGGCGGCGTCCCGCATAGGCGCCGTCGGCCAGGGTGTGCTTGACGCGGGTGTCGACGACGAGCATCCGCAGCCTCTCGGCGGCGAGGTCGAAGGGCACCTGACGCTGAGTCAGGCTGCGGGCGTCCAGGTGGAGTACGTGGCCCTCGGTGCAACAGGCAGAGGCCATCTGGTCCATGATCCCGCAGGGCATGCCGACGAAGTCGTTCTCGGCGCGCTGGCACAGCCGCGCCAGCTCCGGCCGGGACAGCCCCAGCTGGTACAGCTCGGACAGCGCAAGGCCGCTGGCGACCTCCAGCGCGGCCGACGAGGAGAGCCCGGCGCCGGTGGGCACGGTGCTGGTGATCTGCACATCGGCACCGCCGACCGGCAGCCCCGCCTCCCGCAGCGCCCATACGACACCGGACGGATACGCGGCCCAGCCGCCGTCGGCGCCCGGCGTCAGCTCGTCGAGGCGCAGCTGGTAGGCGGCGCCCGGGACCTCGGCCGAGTGCAGCCGCAGCACGCCGTCGTCGCGCCGTGCGGCAGCGACGTGCACGGTGTGCGGGAGGGCGAGGGGCATCACGAAACCGTCGTTGTAGTCCGTGTGTTCGCCGATGAGGTTGACCCGGCCGGGCGCCGCCCAGACACCCTCCGGCTCGGCGCCGTAGACCTCCCGGAACCCCTCCCGGGCGTCCTGGCTCACGGGGTCTCCTCCGGCGTGCGCTCCTGTGCGACACCCGAGGCGTGCTGCGCGAACCGCCAGGCGTCCGCCACGATCTCCTCCAGTCCGCTGCGCTCCGGCCGCCAGCCCAGCGCCTGGCGGGCCCGGTCGGCGGAGGCGACGAGTACGGCGGGGTCGCCGCCCCGGCGCGGGGCGACCTTTTCGGGCACCTCATGGCCGGTGACCTTGCGGACGGTCTCGATGACCTCCCGTACGGAGAAGCCGTTGCCGTTGCCGAGGTTGCAGATCAGATGTGCGCCCTGCGCGGCGTGGTCGAGGGCGAGGAGATGTGCCTTGGCCAGGTCGGCGACGTGGATGTAGTCGCGTACACAGGTGCCGTCGGGGGTCGGGTAGTCGTCGCCGTAGACGGAGATCGCCTCGCGCCGCCCCTGGGCGACCTGGAGGACCAGCGGGATGAGATGCGACTCGGGGTCGTGGCGCTCGCCGTACGCGGTGCCGTCGGCGGTGAAGTAGGCGCCCGCGACGTTGAAGTAGCGCAGCGAGGCGGCGGCCAGACCGTGCGCCTGGCACTCGCCGCTGATCATGTGGTCGACGGCCAGCTTCGAGGCCCCGTACGGGCTGGTGGGCGCGGCAGGGTCGGTCTCGGTGATCGGGGTGCGCTCGGGTTCGCCGTAGACGGCGGCCGTGGAGGAGAAGACCAGCTTGCGCACGCCCGCCTCCCGCATGGCGGCCAGCAGCTCGACGGTGCCGCCGACGTTGTTGCGCCAGTACTTCTCGGGCTGCTCGACGGACTCCCCCACCTTGGAGTGCGCGGCGAAGTGCAGCACGCCGTCGTACGAGGCGTCCAGCACCCGCCCGGCGTCCTGGATACGGCCCTCGACGAACTCGGCGCCGGCCGGTACGCCCTGGGGGAAACCGGTGTCGAGGTCGTCGAGCACCGTGACGGTGTGTCCTGCCTGAAGCAGGTGCGCCGCCACCACGCTGCCCACATATCCGGCCCCGCCGGTCACCAGGTACTTAGCCATTGCGCCTGTCCTTTGCTCGGTCGCCATCTCCACGCACGACGCCCACGAAACCACCTCTTTCTGTGCGATTCACGAAGCCACCTCTCGCAGGCGCCTCGCCGCGGCTTCCGGCGGCACGTCGTTGATGAACACGTTCATGCCGGATTCGGAACCGGCGAGGAACTTCAGCTTGCCGGGAGCCCGTCGGATGGTGAAAAGCTCCAGATGCAGCGCGAACTCCTCGCGCGCTGCGAGGCGGGGATCGTCCTCGCGGAGGAACGGCGCCTGATGCCAGGCGGCGATGTAGGGGGTGCGGGGCTCGTGCTCGCCGAATATCCGGTCGAAGCGGCGCAGCAGCTCCAGATAGATCCCGGGGAACTCGGCGCGGGCCTCCTCGCCGAGCGCCCGCAGGTCGGGCACCCGGGACTTGGGGTACAGATGCACCTCGTACGGCCAGTGCGCGGCGTAGGGGACGAACGCCGTCCAGTGTGCGCCCTCGATGACGACCCGCTCCCGGGTGGCGAGTTCGGCCGCGACGAGCTCGTCGAAGAGGTTGCCGCCGGGCCCGGTGCCGTACTCGGCCAGGGAACGCAGCATGCGGGCGGTGCGCGGGGTGGTGAACGGATAGCCGTAGATCTGACCGTGCGGGTGGGAGAGGGTCACCCCGATCTCCTCGCCGCGGTTCTCGAAGCAGTACACCTGCTCGACGCCGGGCGACTGCGACAGCTCGGCGGTGCGGTCGGTCCAGACATCCAGGACGAGGCGGGCCTGCTCCTCGTCGAGGTCGGCGAAGGAGGCGTGGTGGTCGGAGGTGAAGCTGACGACCTCGCAGCGGCCGGCACCGGGCGCATGCCGGAAGAGTCCGGAGGGGCCTTCGCTCTCCTCCTTGCCGGGTGCGCCGCGGAAGGAGGGGAAGCGGTTCTCGAAGACGGCGACGTCGTAGTCGGACTCCGGGATCTCGCTCATCCGCCCGTCGCGGGAGGGGCACAGCGGGCACTCGTCGGCCGGCGGATGGTAGGTGCGGGCGTTGCGGTGTGCGGTCACGCCGACCCACTCGTCCAGCAGCGGATCGTGCCGGATCTCGGAGAGCGCCTCCATGGCGGGCATCGGACGCCGGTCGACGGCGGTACGGACAGCATCGTCGCGGAGGTCGTAGTAAACGATCTCGCGGCCGTCGGCCAGACGGCCTGAGGTCTTCTTCACGGGGTGACTCCTCGGTCCTGGACCCAAACATAATCACACACGAGGAACCAGGAGCCAACAGCCATCGGTCGCCGCCAGCACCGATCGCCCGCCGCCGAACCCTCAGACCCCGAGGGGAATCATCACAATCAAACAAACTCTTGCAACATGACCTTTCAAAACTTGAAACATCAGGGGTACGTTCGCGTCCGTTCCGATCGCGCAATGAAGCGAGTGACCCATGTTGCACCTGGCCGAAGGGCTACGGCTCCCCACCAACGGACTCGATTACACACTCCTCGGCATCTACTTCGCCGTGGTGCTCGGGATCGGCTTCGCCGCCCGGCGCAGTGTGAAGACCAGCCTCGACTTCTTCCTCTCCGGCCGGTCGCTCCCCGCCTGGATCACCGGTCTCGCCTTCGTGGCCGCCAACCTCGGCGCCACCGAGATTCTCGGCATGGCCGCCAACGGCGCCCAGTACGGCGTCTACACCGTGCACTGGTACTGGATCGGCGCCATCCCCGCCATGGTCTTCCTCGGCCTGGTGATGATGCCGTTCTACTACGGCTCCAAGGTCCGCTCGGTGCCAGAGTTCCTGCTGCACCGGTTCGGGCCCTCTTCCCACCTGCTCAGCTCGGTCATCTTCGCGGTCTCCTCCGTGCTGATCGCGGGCGTCAACCTCTATGCGCTGGCGCTCGTACTGAAGGCGCTGCTGGGCTGGGAGCTGTGGATCTCCGTCGTGGTCGCGGGCTTCTTCGTGCTCGCGTACATCACGCTCGGCGGACTGTCCTCGGCGATCTACACCGAGGTGCTCCAGTTCTTCGTGATCCTCGCCGCGCTGATCCCGCTCACCGTCGTGGGCCTCAAGCGCGTCGGCGGCTGGGGCGGCATCACCGACACCCTCTCCGGTGAGAAGGGCGGCGCCTTCATGACCGCGTGGGACGGCACCGGGATCGGCTCCGCCAACCCGCTGGGCGCCAACTGGCTGACCATCGTGCTGGGACTCGGCTTCGTGATGAGCTTCGGCTACTGGACGACCAACTTCGCCGAGGTGCAGCGCGCGCTGTCCGCCAAGAACCTCTCCGCGGCCCGGCGCACCCCGCTGATCGCGGCGTTCCCCAAGATCTTCATCCCGATGGTCGTGGTCATACCCGGCCTGATCGCGCTGGTCATGGAGCCGACGCTGGGCAAGACCAAGGACGGGCTGCAGTACAACGACGCCATCCCGGTACTGATGCGCGACCTGCTGCCCAACGGTGTGCTCGGCATCGCGGTCACCGGTCTGCTGGCGGCGTTCATGGCCGGTATGGCGGCCAACATCTCCTCCTTCAACACCGTCTTCACCAACGACATCTACGCGGCGTACCTGAAGAAGGACCGGCCCGACGAGCACTATGTGGCCACGGCGCGCTGGGTCACCGTCGTCGGCGTGCTGATCGGCATGGGGACGGCGTTCATCGCCTCCGAGTTCAGCAACATCATGAACTACCTCCAGACGCTGTTCTCCTTTTTCAACGTGCCGCTGTTCGTGGTCTTCATCATCGGCATGTTCTGGAAGAAGACCACGCCGGCGGCCGGCTTCTGGGGACTGCTGACCGGCACCGTCGGTGCGATGGTGAACTACTTCTGGTTCTACAAGCAGGGCGTCATCGACATCCCCAGCGACCAGGGCGCCAACTTCGTCTCCTCGATCGTGGCCTTCGTGGTGGGCGCGGTGGTGATGGTGGTCGTCACACTCTTCACCAAGCCCAAGCCGGCCGAGGAACTCGCGGGGCTCGTCTACGGCACCCGCTCGCCGGGCGAGCCGGAGCCGCCCGGCGAGGGCGACGACGCGTGGTACCGAAAGCCCGCGCTGCTGGGCTGGGGCGCCATGATCCTCGCCGCCCTCTGCTACATCCCCTTCTCCTTCTGAGCTCCGACGCGAAGGACACTGAAGCGCAATGAGCGACAACAGCACCCCAAAGCCCGCCGCCCAGCAGGTGGCCAAGGATGTCGAGGAACTGGAGCGGCGGTCACAGACCGCGGCCCGCCTCTTCGACGTACGGCGCATCATCGGCGGTCTGTTCGTGGTCTACGGCGTGATCGTCACCATCGCCGGGATCTTCGCCTCGGACGAGGACCTCAAGAAGGCACAGGACATCAACATCAACCTGTGGACGGGCCTCGCCATGCTCGCCCTGGGCCTGGCCTTCTTGCTGTGGCTCCGGCTGAGCCCGACGATTCCGCCACCACCGGTGGAAGAGAGCGACGAGTAGGGGCTGCCCCTTTCCACCGTCCGCGGACTGCGGGCCTACCGTGGATGCTCGCGCCGTTCCCCGCGCCCCTTTCGGGGCGCGGGGCTGCGCACCCGGTCACGCGCCCGCACCACCGCCCGCCCGTTCCAGCAGCCCCGTGCGGGCGGCCAAGGCTGCGGCCTCCAGTCGCGAGCCGACCCCCAACTTCATCAGCACGCGCTGCACATGCGTACGTGCCGTCGACGGCGCGATGCCCATCCCGGCGGCGATCAGCCGGGTGTCCTCGCCCTCGGCGACCCGCACCAGCACCTCCACCTCCCTCGGCGTCAGCATCTGGAGCAGCCGGGCCCCCTCGTCGTCCGGCTCCGCCGCCGGGTTCAGCAGCTCGGCGAACGACTGCGTGAGCAACTGCGGTGCGACGGCCGCCTCCCCCGCCCGGGCCTTGACCATGGCCCGTTCGACGCCCTCGATCCGCTCGTCGTGCCGTACATAGCCGGACGCCCCCGCCGCGAAGGCGGAGGCGATCCCGCGAGGGCTCGGCACCGGACCGAGCACCACCACTGCGATCTGCGGTTTCTCTCTCTTGATCCGCACCACCGGATCGAAGACGCCTGGTTCGGCGGGCGTCGCCGTACCCAGCAGGCACACCTCCGGTGCTCTGCTGATCACCAGCTCGGCGGCGCCGCCGCTGGGCGCGGCCGCCGCGAGCACGCGGTGCCCGCGCAGCTTCAGCGCCGAGGCAAGAGCCTCGGCGAGCAGGCGATGGTCGTCGACCACCATGAGCCGCACGCTCATCAAGCTCGCTCCCCCCACAACACTCCCGATGGCCCCGTACCCCCGAACGCAGCCCCTCTCTGTTCTCCGGGAAGCTACACGCTCACTCGCCGTTCCGCGCCCCTTACGGGGTGAAATCCCCAAGGTAGGGCTTGAACCAGGTGCCTGAAGACGGCCGTTGGCCCGCCACGGCGCACCGTGACGGGCCAACGCGGTCTCTCGGACCACTTGTCGGACGCCGGTTCAACCATCTTTCGGCCGGCGGCCGGCAGCTGTGCTCAGCCGCTGGTCGGCGCGAACCCGACGGCCAGCCGCGGCGCCGAGTCGCTGATGGACGAGCGTTCCGAGATCAGGTTGTCCTGGAGGAAGAACCTGTTGTTCTCGAAGATCAGCGGGGAGTCCACCGAGTAGGCGTCGACGGAGAACGCCTGCTCGCCCTGGTCGAAGTCGGAGGCGGGCATCTTCAGCAGCGTCGTCTGCTTGCCGCCCTTCGGGTCGACGCTGACGATCTCGCCGCCTTTGCCCAGGCTGGGCGTCTTGTAGCCCAGCACATGGCTGCCCTGCATCTTGAACGGGATGATGTTGCGGTCGGCGCCCGCTTCCGACTTCCACTTCGTCCGGCCCGTGTTGAAGTCGAAGGCCATGATCTCGTTGGTGTCGGACAGGTCGTCGCTCTCGCCGTCGTGCTCGGTCGTGGAGAGGTAGACCGCGTCGGGCCCGACGGCCATGCCGTAGCAGCCGTTGACCTCCAGCTCGCAGGGCTTGTTGTAGCGCTTCCCCAGCGAGATCTTGGCCTTGAGCTTGTGGTCCTCGCCGACGGTGAACACGTCGCTGGCCAGCTCGTCGCCGGCCCCGGTGACCAGCACGAGAGGGTCCGTGGAGGCGATGCGGACGTTCTTGACGCCCTTGGGCGGCTCGAACTTCCACTTGGCCTTGCCGGTGTCCGGGTCGAGCTTCTGGACGGAGACCTGCGGCTTGTCGAAGTCGTGGCCGCACTCCACAACGGCGACCAGCGACTTGCCGCCCTGGTAGCCGGTGTCACGGCAGTTGCTGGGCTTGGCCTCCCAGAGCTTCTTCTCCGAGGAGATCTTGTAGCCGACCGAGCCGCCGATCCACGCCGAGGCGACGGTGTCACCGCTGATGGCCACGTTGTCGATGGACCTGGTGTCCGAGTTGGGCATCGTCTTGTCCCAGGCGATCTTCTTCGCGTCCAGGTCCACGATGACCATACGGGTGCAGTCGGCGCTGTTGGAGATGGTCTCCTGGACGATGACGGCGACCTTGTGGTCCTTGGTCATCTCGTTGGAGGCCGCGCAGACATTGCCCTTGAGCGGGATCTTCGTCTCGTTGCCCGACTTGAAGTCCTGGACGAGCATCTCCCGTACCGAGGACTTGGCGAACACCTTGTCGGTGGCCCAGGCGCCGGCGACGGTGGTGACGTCCTTGACCTCGGGCGCCTTCATGTCGACGATCTGCTTCGCCTGCGGGTCCTTCGGCGGCGTGTTGGGGTCCTTCTGCTGCGAGTTCTTCTCCCCGTCCTTGGACTCGTCGTTCTTCTTGTCGTCCTTGGTCAGGAAGAAGACACCGGCAACGGCTATCAGCGCGACGACGACAACGCCCGCCACCACTGCGATGATCTTGGAGTTGTTGTTGCCGCCACCGCCACCGGGCATGCCGCCTGAGGTGTTGGCGTACGGGTAACCGGCCGGGGGCTGCTGCCCGTAGCCGCCGGGCGGCGGGCCGGGGGGCGCAGGCGTTCCCGGGGGCGGGCCGGGCGGGCCGGGCGGACCCGAGGGCGGGGACACCGCACCGAAGGCGGCCTGCGTGGGCGCCGCGTGCGCGTTCTGCTGCGGGTAGCCGTAGCCGGGCGGCGCCGCGGGCGTGGGCGGCTCCGACGACTTCCCGAGCGAATGCGGGGGCTGCTGCGGAGGCTGCGGGGGCTGCTGCGGATAGCCGTAGGACGACTGGCCGGGGTCCGGCTGCTGCGGGTAGCCGTAGGACGGCTGATCCTGCGGATCACGCGGCGGTTCCTGCGGTGCGCCGTAGCCTCCGGATGGCGGCTGGCTAGGCGGCGGAGGCGGCTGCGACATGAACAATCCCTCGTTACGGGCAGACCGGCGCCGGACCTTCAACCCCTTACGGGCAAACCCCCGTAGGGCCGAGCGAATCGGACATGTGGCCTGCCAATGGCAGACTTCAGAGCGGAAGTTCTTTCTACCATCGGACACGATCCGGCCACCGCGCCGGTTCCCGGCCACCGCCCCCGTGACACCGAGTCGCAATCACCTCGGGACCGAGTCGGAACGCGCGCGGGACCGCTACGCGTGCCTGTCGTCCGCTGCCGCGCCCCTCAGTCGCCTTCCGACTCGGCCAGCTCCAGCCAGCGCATCTCCAGCTCCTCGCGCTTCTCCCGCACCTCACGCAGCTCAGCGTCCAGGCCCCCGATCCGCTCGAAGTCGGTGGCGTGCTCGGCCATCTCGGCATGCAGGGCCGCCTCGCGCTGCTCGGCCTTCTCCAGCTGGCGCTCGATCCGCTGCATCTCCTTCTGCGCCGCACGGGAAAGCGCGGCGGGCTTGGCGGGCGCATTGGCCGACGTGGCCGACGCCTTGGCCGCGGTCCCGTTCCCGGCCGGTGCCGCCACGGGGGCCGCAGCGGCGGCCCTGGCCTCCATCCGGGCCCGGCGCTCCAGATACTCGTCGATACCGCGCGGCAGCATCCGCAGCGTCGCATCGCCCAGCAGCGCGTGGACGCGGTCCGTGGTGCGCTCGATGAAGTACCGGTCGTGCGAGATGACGACGAGCGAGCCCGCCCAGCCGTCCAGCAGGTCCTCCAGCTGTGTGAGGGTCTCGATGTCCAGGTCGTTGGTCGGCTCGTCCAGGAAGAGCACGTTGGGCTCGTCCATCAGCAGCCGCAGGATCTGCAGCCGCCGCCGCTCACCGCCGGACAGATCACCCACCGGCGTCCACTGCTTCTCCTTGGCGAAGCCGAACCGCTCGCACAGCTGCGAGGCCGTCATCTCCCGGCCCTTGCCCAGGTCGATCCGGGAGCGTACGGCCTCCACCGCCTCCAGGACGCGCAGCGTGGGCTCCAGCTCGGCGACCTCCTGGGAGAGGTACGCCAGTTTCACCGTCTTGCCGACCTTGATCCGGCCCTCGGTCACCAGCGGTGACGTCTGCTCGCCGCCGGTGCGTGCCGTGTCGGCGAGAGCCCGCAGCAGGGACGTCTTGCCCGCGCCGTTGACCCCGACCAGGCCGATCCGGTCGCCGGGCCCCAGCTGCCACGTCAGATGCTTGAGCAGCACCTTGGGCCCGGCCTGTACGGTCACGTCCTCCATGTCCAGGACCGTCTTGCCCAGCCGGGAGTTGGCGAACTGCATCAGCTCCTGGCTGTCCCGGGGCGGCGGCTCGCCCTCGATCAGCGCGTTCGCCGCCTCGATACGGAAGCGCGGCTTGCTGGTACGCGCCGGAGCACCGCGCCGCAGCCAGGCCAGCTCCTTGCGCATCAGGTTCTTCCGCTTGGTCTCCTCCTGCGCGGCGATACGTTCCCGCTCCGCGCGGGCGAAGACGTAGTCGGAGTAGCCGCCCTCGTACTCGTGCACCGCACCGCGCTGCACGTCCCACATCCGGGTGGCGACCTGGTCGAGGAACCAGCGGTCGTGCGTGACGCACACCAGCGCGGAGCGGCGGGCCCGCAGATGGCCGGCCAGCCAGGAGATGCCCTCCACGTCGAGGTGGTTGGTCGGCTCGTCCAGCACGATCAGGTCCTGCTCGGCGATGAGCAGCTTGGCGAGCGCGATCCGGCGGCGCTCGCCGCCGGAGAGCGGGCCGATCACCGTGTCCAGGCCCTGCGGGAAGCCCGGCAGGTCCAGGCCGCCGAACAGCCCGGTGAGCACATCGCGGATCCGCGCGACGCCCGCCCACTCGTGGTCGGCCATGTCGCCGACCACCTCGTGCCGGACGGTGGCCTGCGGATCGAGGGAGTCGTGCTGCGTCAGCACACCGGTGCGGAGACCGCCGGCGTGGGTGACCCGGCCCGCGTCCGGCTCCTCCTCGCGGGCCAGGATCTTGATGAGGGTGGTCTTGCCGTCGCCGTTGCGGCCGACGACGCCGATCTTGTCGGCCTCGCTGACGCCCAGGGAGACGGCGTCGAGGAGGGTGCGCGTGCCGTGCACCTTGTCGACGGCTTCCATGTTGACGAGGTTCACGGGGGTGCCGCGGTTGCCAGCCATCTCACTCCTGTTGGGGACCAGCCCCCAAGGGTAGTCCCGCGCGGGCCGCCGCCGGGCAGCGGCCGGGGCCAGGGCCTCAGCTGCCGTGCAGCATCAGCGCTATGCCGCCCACCATCAGCACGCTCGCCGCGGTGCGGGGCCAGCCGAAGCGCTCCTTGAAGAAGACGGCACCGATCGCGGCCCCCGCGATGATCGACGACTCCCGCAGCGCCGCCACCGGTGCCAGCGGCGCCCGCGTCTGCGCCCACAGCACCAGCCCGTACGCCAGCACCGACAGCGCGCCGCCCAGCAGCCCGCGCAGCGCGACGGGGCGGAGCTGCGCGGCCAGCTCGCGGCGGCGGGTGGCGATCGCCCATGCGGGGATCGCCAGCCCCTCCAGGATCATCAGCCACGCGATATAGCCGAGCGAGGTGCCGGAGGCCCGTACGCCCACCCCGTCCACGACGGTGTACGCGGCGATGGCGAGCCCCGTGCACACGGCGGCCGTCAGCGCGGGCCACTGCGGTCCGGCGCCGGTGCCCGCCCCGCTGTGCCCCTTGCCCCGCAGCCCCCACAGGGCGACCCCGACCAGCCCCGCCGAGGCCAGCAGCACCCCGGCCAGCTGCCAGGGGTCGGGCATCTCGTGCACGAAGACCGCCGCGAGCACGGTGACCACCAGCGGCGCCGTACCCCGTGCGATGGGGTACATCTGCCCGAACTCCCCCATCCGGAAGGAGCGCATCAGCAGCGCCTGGTAGAGGACGTGCAGCGCCGCCGAGACGAGGAGCGGCGGCCAGGCTCCGGCGGCCGGCAGCGGTACGAAGCAGGCCAGCACCGCGCCGCACAGGCTGCCACCGCCGCCGACCAGGGTGAAGGCGAGCAGCTGGTCGCGGATGCCGTGCGCGAGGGCGTTCCAGGTGGCATGGGTGAGCGCCGCGGCCAGCACCGCGGCGACGACTATCGGCGTCACCGGTCGCCGTCCACTGCGCCCGTGCGGGGTGAATGCGTCATGCACGGGACGCTACCGGCGAGTTGACCGGCCCCCTTCCTGCGGGGTGCCGAAGCCCACCCGCCCTGAGGGGACGGGTGGGCCGGAGCATGCGCGGGGCTCAACCCCCGGCGGATTCCAGGACCTTGCGGACGACGGGTCCCGCGTTGTCACCACCGTGCCCGGAGGCGGGCACGACGGCCGCGGAGGCGATGTCACCGGAGTACGCCGTGAACCAGGCGTTGGGCTTCTTCTGCCCGTCGACCTCGGCGGAACCGGTCTTGCCGCCCACGTCACCGCTGAGCCCGGACAGGGCCTTGGCGGCGGTGCCGCTGGTGGCGGTGAGCTTCATCAGCGACTTGAGGTCCTTCTGGACGCCGGGCTTCATGGCGCGCGATGCCTTGGCGAGGGAGCGCTTGTCGAGCGAGGCGGGCACCAGATACGGCTGCTTGAAGGTGCCGTTCTGCACGGTGGCGGAGACGGACGCCATGGTGAGCGGGTTCATCCGCACGCCGCCCTGGCCGATGAGGGAGGACGCCATCTGCGCGTCGGACTGCACGGGGACGCTGCCGTCGAACGTACCGGTACCGGTCTTCCAGTTGAGGCCGATACCGAAGACCTCGCGGGCCTCCTTGGTGAGGTCGTCGTCCTTCAGCTTGGGCGCCTGAGTGATGAAGGCGGTGTTGCAGGAGCGGGCGAAGCTCTGCGCGAAGGTGCCGCCCTTGATCTGGAACTTGTCGAGGTTCTGGAACTTCCAGCCGCCGTATGTCGAGTACTTCGGACACGGGTGCGCCTTGCCGGGCGAGGTGATGCCCTTGTCGAGCAGCATGGCGCCGGTGACGACCTTCATGGTGGAGCCGGGGGCCAGCGAGCCGCGCAGAGCGCTGTTGAAGCCGCCGGCGGGAGAGTTGGCGATGGCCAGGATCTCGCCGGTGCTGGGCTTGACGGCGACCACGGACGCCTTCGGCTTGCCGCGTACGGCGGCCTCGGCCGCGCGCTGCGCCTTGGCGTCGAGAGTCGTCTTCAGCTTGCCGGGGCTGGGCTTGGACAGCTGCCGCAGCACGGTCTCGGTCTTGCCCTTGGCGTCGGCGATCCGGGTCTGCACACCCGGCGAGCCCTCGGTCTTGTCGCCGTAGCGCTTGCCGATGTCGCTGATCACGTCGGCAAGGGTGGGGTGTTCTCGGGTGCTGAGCTTGGAGCCGTCGCGGTCGACCGCGGTGACGGGCGGGGTGCCCGACTCGTCGGTCCTGATCGTCTGGCCGTCCTTGAGCTTGGGGTGCAGCACGGACGGCTTCCAGTCGACGACCGGCTCGCCGGTGCCGGAGGCGCGGACGATCTCCAGCGCGGAGTCGTACGTCCAGGCGGAGCGCTTCTGGCCGTAGGCGACCCGCGCCGCGACGTGGAAGGGCACCTTTTCGCCGTCGGCCGCCTTGGGCGTGACGGCGACCTTGGAGATGTGGGCCTTGCTGCGGAAGGCGGCCAGCGCCTTGCCGGCCGTTCCGGGGTCGTCGGTCAGCTTGGCGGCCTTCCGCGGCTCGCCGCCGGCCCAGGCACCGAGGAACTCCTTCGCGGCGGTGCGCACTTCCTGCGCGCTCAGCGGACCCTTCTTGACCTTGCGCGGCGCCTTGCCCTCGCCGTCGGCGGCGACGGTGCCCTTGGGCTCCTCACCGTCGCTGTCGACCAGGGCGTAGACGCCGACGCCGGTGAGCCCGACGACGACGGCGGCGACCCCGCCGATCACGGCCATCTTCTGTGTGTCGCGCATCCGAGTTCTGCCCCTCCACCCCGCCTTGGCCTTGTGCGGCCGAAGTCCTGACGCGAGGCACCCTAGAGCACGTCCATGACAGAACGTGTCCTGGTATGCCCGTTCGGCCCCTTCTTCCGCGGATCTGGCTTCCAGGATTCACCGGTTCCGGGAAACCCTGCCGGAGAGCGGAACCACCGCACCGCGGCGGCCGCGCGCCCGCGGCCCTGAGGCAGACGAGCAGCATGGGGCGATCGGTTCCGGATCACGGCCATGTGTCCGAATCGCGATCTTCGGGTCATCCGAACGTTGTGTTCGGGCCGTCCTCAGATGCCGTCGGACTATGCCCGGACGATGGACGATGCCGTCAGACCGTGCCGTCAGACCGGGCCGTCAGATCCATGAATCCAGCCACATCCGGTGCCGCCACTCTCCGAGCGGAATCGTCTCTCCGGTGTAGATCGGCCAGAAATAGATGAAGTTCCAGACGATGAGCAGCCCGACGACGCCCACCGTGATCACGCCCATGGTGCGCCGTCTGTCGTCCGTACCCGGTGGTCCGGCCAGCGCGCCGGCCGCCATGGCCAGGCCGAGGCACAGGAAGGGGAGGAAGACCACGGCGTAGAAGAGGAAGATGGTGCGCTCCTGGTAGGCGAACCAGGGCAGATAGCCGCCCACCACCCCGCACAGGATCGCGCCCGCGCGCCAGTCGCGGCGGAAGAACCAGCGGTAGAAGACGTAGACGAGCGCGGCGCAGGCGGCCCACCACAGCACCGGGGTGCCCAGCGCGAGGACTTCCCGGGCGCAGCCCTCGGCCTTGTCCGTACAGCCGTCGGTGCCCGCCTTGGGCGACTCGTAGAAGTAGGAGACGGGACGGCCCAGGACCAGCCAGCTCCACGGGTTGGACTGGTAGGTGTGCCCCGAGGTGAGGTTGACGTGGAAGTCGTAGACCTCGCTCTCGTAGTGCCACAGGCTGCGCAGCGGTCCGGGCAGCCAGCCCCAGGGGCCGGCGGCGCCCTGCTTGTCCGCCCAGTCGCGGAAGTAGCCCCCGGACGTGGCGAACCAGCCCGACCAGGAGGCGATGTAGGTGACCACCGCGACCACCGGCAGCGAGACGAAGGCGGGCAGCGCATCCTTGCGGAGCATCGCCAGGAGGGGCCGCGAGGCGCCCGCGGTGCGGCGCGCGCCCATGTCCCACAGGACGGTCAGGATGCCGAACGCGGCCAGTACGTACAGCCCGTTCCACTTGGTGGCGCAGGCCAGCCCCAGACACACCCCGGCCGCCAGCCGCCAGGGCCGCAGGCCAAGGCCCGTCCGGTCCCCCACGAAGGCGTCAGGCAGCGGCACGCCGGTGTCCGGCCCCTCATCGGTGCCGCCGCGTGGCAGCAGCGCCGCGAGCCGTTCCCGGGTCCGGTCACGGTCGACGAGCAGAGCGCCGAACGCGGCCAGCACCCAGAACATCACCACCAGGTCCAGCAGCGCTGCGCGGCTCATCACGAAGTGCAGCCCGTCCACCGCCATCAGGGCACCCGCCAGGCACCCCAGTACCGTCGAGCGGAACAGCCGGCGCCCGATACGGCACAGCATCAGCACCGAGAGGGTGCCGAGCAGCGCCATCATGAACCGCCAGCCGAACGGATTCAGCCCGAAGAGGGCCTCGCCGAGCCCGATGATCCACTTGCCGACGGGCGGGTGGACGACGTACGAGCCCTCCGGTGAGAGGGGGATGCGCTGCGGATCGCCCAGGATCTTGTCGTTGGCGTTGTCCGGCCAGGTCCCCTCGTACCCGTGGTGGATGAGCGACCAGGCGTCCTTGGCGTAGTACGTCTCGTCGAATATGACGGCATGCGGGGAACCCAACTGCCAGAAGCGCAGC
This sequence comes from Streptomyces sp. 3N207, assembly GCF_052246355.1. Classification (NCBI taxonomy): domain Bacteria; kingdom Bacillati; phylum Actinomycetota; class Actinomycetes; order Kitasatosporales; family Streptomycetaceae; genus Streptomyces; species Streptomyces sp. 3N207. Next base: position 165,235 of record NZ_JBQQBV010000014.1, read on the forward strand.
GCCCCCGCCACCAGCGCGATCAGCAGCGGCCCGCCCCAGGCCGCCCAGCGCGCCAGCCGCAGCGACACTTCGGGGGCGAGCCCGAAGACGGCGCCAGGGCGCGGATCCGGTTCCGGGAACGGCGGGGTGAGCCGTTCGCGGACACCGGCGCGTGGCCGGGCCGCATAGCCGAACCGGCGCAGCCGCGCCTGCCACCTGGGGAGCCTCGGGGGGCCGTGCCCGCGCCCGGTGCTGCCCTCGCAGTCCGGGCTGTCGGGCCCGCCCTGTTTACGGTCGGCGTCCCCCACGGTGTCACTGGTCGTCACGCGGGCCATCGTAGGGATCGCGGGGGCGCCGTGTGCGGGCGCGTCGCCGCCGGTGCCCGGTCGGACGGGTGATGGGGCCAGGACTGCCGGTGGACGCTGCGAGGATGGACGGGTGACTGGAACCCTCGTACTCGCCGGGACCCCCATCGGCGACCCCTCCGACGCCCCGCCGCGGCTCGCGGCCGAGCTGGCCGCCGCCGATGTCGTGGCCGCCGAGGACACCCGGCGGCTGCGCAAGCTGACGCAGGCGCTGGGTGTGACACCGGCCGGGCGGATCGTCTCCTACTTCGAGGGCAACGAGGCCGCCCGTACGCCCGAGCTGGCCGAGGCGCTGGTGGACGGAGCGCGGGTGGTGCTGGTGACGGACGCGGGCATGCCCTCGGTCTCCGACCCGGGCTACCGACTGGTGGCGGCGGCCGTGGAGCGCGGGGTGCCGGTCACCGCCGTCCCCGGCCCCTCGGCGGTGCTGACGGCGCTGGCGGTCTCCGGGCTGCCGGTGGACCGGTTCTGCTTCGAGGGATTCCTGCCGCGCAAGCAGGGCGAGCGGCACAGCAGACTGCAGGAGGCGGCCGAAGAGCGGCGCACGCTGGTGTATTTCGAGGCTCCGCACCGGCTGGAGGCCACGCTCGCCGCCATGGCCGAGGTCTTCGGCGCGGAGCGGCAGGCGGCCGTGTGCCGGGAGTTGACCAAGACCTACGAGCAGGTACGGCGTGGTCCGCTGGGCGAGCTGGTGCAGTGGGCCGCCGAGGGCGTGCGCGGCGAGATCACCGTCGTCGTACGGGGTGCCGAGGCACCGGCGGCGGGCGAGGCGGACGCGGCGGAGCTGGCCCGCCGGGTGGCGGAGCGCGAGCAGGCGGGCCAGCCGCGCAAGGAGGCGATCGTGGAGGTGGCCCGTGAGGCGGGCGTACCGAAGCGGGAGGTCTTCGACGCAGTGGTCGCCGCGAAGAACGCCGGGGGAGCCCGCGAGGGCGGGCCGCCGGGTAAAGGACTTGCGCGGTAGAGCAAAGGGAAGGTCCATGGACACCCGTTACCTTGACGCTTCGCCCAAATTTCCCCAAACGAAGGAAAAGCACTACTGAGCTTCCTTCCAGTGCGCTCATCGGAGGAGTGCACTGGCTGTGGGCGCACTGCCCGAAGGAAGGGAGCTGCCATGAAGGACGAGAGCGGCATCGGCAAGGACATAGCCGGCGCGTCCCACACCGCCCCGGAGACGGTGCACGAGGCGTATGCGTTCGCCTGCATGAAGTGCGGTCACGGCTGGGAGCAGGACTACGAGATCCAGCATCTCGAATACGCGGACGGCAAGCCTTTGATCGTGTACTACGAGGACGGAGAACGCGTTCCCTCGCCGCTCACCAGGCCCACGTGCCGGTTCTGTGACGGGCATCTCGTCCGCATCATGCGGTCGGGTCGCGTCTCGAAGGCAGAGGCTGCGCTTCCGCACCACTGAAGCGCACCACTGAGGGCCCCTCCCCGCCAGGAGAGCAGTGACACGGCCGCGCTTTATCATCGCCGGTATGTCCACCTCCCCGGCCCCGAACAGCGCAGCGACGAACGCCGCGAAGGCTCGGGCGGCGCAGGCACCCCCGCCGCCGCCCGAGCCGCTCGCCGTTCCGGTCGCGGACTCCCACACCCACCTGGACATGCAGGAGTCCGCGGTCGCCGACGCGCTCACCGCGGCCGCCGCCGTGGGTGTGACGACGGTCATCCAGGTCGGCTGCGATCTGGAGCGCTCCCGGTGGGCCGCCGAGACGGCCGCCGCGTGGAAGAACGTCTGGGCCGCCGTCGCGCTGCACCCGAACGAGGCCCCCCGGCTGGCCGCCGCGGGCGGCGAGGCGGCGCTGGACGAGGCGCTCGCCGGCATCGAGAAGCTCGCCGCGCTCCCCCACGTACTGGCCGTCGGCGAGAGTGGCCTGGACTACTTCCGCACCGGCCCGGAGGGCGTCGCCGCGCAGCAGCGCTCGTTCCGCGCCCACATCGAGCTGGCCAAGCGGCTGGACAAGGCGCTGGTCATCCACGACCGCGAGGCGCACGCGGATGTGCTGCGCGTCCTGGACGAGGAGGGCGCTCCCGAGCGGACCGTCTTCCACTGCTTCTCCGGCGACGCCGAGATGGCCGGGCTGTGCGCCGCCAAGGGCTACTTCATGTCCTTCGCCGGGAACATCACGTTCAAGAACGCGCAGCCGCTGCGGGAAGCGCTCGCCGTGGCGCCGCCCGAGCTGCTGCTGGTGGAGACGGACGCACCGTTCCTGACCCCCGCGCCGTACCGGGGCCGCCCCAACGCGCCCTATCTGATCCCCCTCACACTGCGCGCGATGGCCCGCACCAAGGGCATGGACGAGGAGCGGCTGGCCCGGCACATCGCGGCGAACACGGCGCTGGCCTTCGGCTACTGAGGCACCGGCCCCTGCTTGCTGCGGGCCGGGTCCGCGCTGCGGTCTCCGCGCCCCGTGCGCGGCCGTAAACTGGCGCGGTGAGCGCTGCCCCTTCCGACCCGTCCACCACGCCCGACGCCTCCGGCAGCGGCGTGCTGCTCGGCCCCGCAGAGGTGCGGGAGCTGGCGCAAGCGCTGGGGGTGCGGCCCACCAAGCAGCGCGGGCAGAACTTCGTCATCGACCCGAACACGGTGCGCCGTATCGTGCGCACCGCCGAGGTCCGCGACGACGACGTCGTCCTGGAGGTCGGCCCCGGGCTGGGCTCGCTCACCCTGGCGCTGCTGGAGACGGCGGCACATGTCACCGCGGTCGAGCTGGACGACGTGCTGGCCGCGGCCCTGCCCGCGACCGTACGGGCCAGGCTGCCGGAGCGCGCCGGGCACTTCTCCCTGGTGCACGAGGACGCGCTGCGGGTCACCGAGCTGCCCGGACCGGCGCCGACCGCGCTGGTCGCCAACCTCCCCTACAACGTGGCCGTTCCCGTGCTGCTGCACCTGCTGGCGACGTTCCCGAGCATCGCCCGGACGCTGGTGATGGTGCAGTCCGAGGTCGCCGACCGGCTGGCCGCGCCGCCGGGCTCGAAGGTGTACGGGGTGCCGTCGGTGAAGGCTGCGTGGTACTGCGAGGTCAAGCGCGCCGGGGCGATCGGGCGGAACGTCTTCTGGCCCGCACCCAACGTCGACTCCGGGCTGGTCTCGCTCGTACGACGCGCGCAGCCGCCCGCGACCGCCGCGAGCCGCGAGGAGGTGTTCGCCGTCGTGGACGCGGCGTTCGCCCAGCGGCGCAAGACGCTGCGGGCCGCGCTCTCCGGATGGGCGGGCTCGGGCGCCGCCGCCGAGGAGGCGCTGCGCGCAGCCGGTGTCTCCCCGCAGGCGCGCGGGGAGTCGCTGACCGTCGCCGAGTTCGCCGCGATCGCGGAGGCCGGCCCGCGCCGTGACAGCGCACCGGCGGACGACGGCCGGAGCCGGCTGGACGACGACCGGAACGGAGACGAGGAGCACACCGCGTGACGCAGCCAGCCGCCGCCACCCCTGCCGAGCCCACCGGGACGATCACGGTCCGCGTTCCGGCCAAGGTCAATGTGCAGCTGTCGGTCGGCGGGCTGCGCCCCGACGGCTTCCACAGCCTGGCCAACGTCTTCCTCGCCGTCGGCCTGTACGACTCGGTCAGCGCCACCCGCGCCGAGGAGCCCCGGCTGACCGTTTCCGGACCGGACGCCGCGCTGGTGCCGCAGGACCGCACCAATCTGGCGGCGCGCGCCGCGGAGCTGCTGGCCGAGCGGCACGGGCTGGCGCCCGAGGTGCATCTGCACATCGCCAAGGACATCCCCGTCGCGGGCGGCATGGCCGGCGGCAGCGCGGACGCCGCGGGCGCCCTGCTGGCCTGCGACCGGCTGTGGGGTCTGAACACCCCGCGCGAGGAGCTGCTGGGGCTCTGCGCCGAGCTGGGCTCGGACGTGCCGTTCAGCTTCGCGGGCGGTGCGGCGCTCGGCGAGGGCCGGGGCGAGGTGCTGACTCCGCTGGAGGTGGGCGGCACCTTCCACTGGGTGTTCGCCGCCGCGGACGGCGGACTGTCCACGCCGGACGTCTACCGCGAGTGCGACCGACTGCGCGCCGACGACGACGTGCCCGAACCGGTGGCCTCCGAAGCGCTGTTGGCCGCGCTGCGCGCGGGCGACGCGCAGGCGCTGGCCGGTGCGCTGCGCAACGACCTCCAGCCCGCCGCGCTCTCGCTGCGGCCCTCCCTCGCCGAGACCCTCAACACCGGCCTTGCCGCAGGCGCCTTGGCGGCGCTGGTCTCCGGATCCGGGCCCACCTGCGCGTTCCTGGTGGCCGACGCCGACTCCGCGGCCCGTACGGCGCACAATCTCACCGCGTCCGGCACCTGCCGTGCGGCTCGCGCCACCACGAGCCCGGCGCCGGGCGCGACGGTGGTGTGACCCGCGTTCGAAGCTTGCCCCGCAAAGGGGGCTGCGCTTGCCCACCCTGCGCCCCTGGCACAGACTGCCCAAGCTTCGCGGGGACCCTCAACCCGCGGCGCCCACCGCGGAGCGCAAGGCCCGAATCAGAGCTTGCGGACGCGGGTCACTGGTCACCGAACGGTGCAGCGCACCAGTGACATAGCCGAAAGAGACCCCCGTCTCCGGGTCGGCGAAGCCGAGGGAGCCGCCCCGCCCGGGGTGGCCGAAGGAGCCGGGGCCCAGCAGCGGGCAGGCCGGGCCGTGCAGCATGTAGCCGAGGCCGAACCGGGTGCCCACGATCAGCACCCGGTCGGGTCCGTCCGACTCCAGGGAGCGGGCCTGGGTCAGCGTCGCGGGGGTGAACAGGCGGCGGGCCGTACCGAGAGGGCTCAGCAGCGCAGCGTAGAACGCGGAGAGGGAGCGTGCTGTGGCGATGCCGTTCGCGGCGGGGAGTTCGGCCGCGCGGTAGGCCGGGGCGTTCTCGTCGGGCTTCGGCGCGATGGCACCGAAGGCGCGGCGGGTGAGCGAGCCGGGGTCGGTGTAGGCGTCGGTCACCGAGCGCTTGGGGCGGGTCCGCAGTGCGCCGGGCTCCGGCGCGGGCGCCTCCCGTTCGGCGACCCGGGCCACCCGGCCGGCGGCCGCGATCTCGTCGGGCAGTCCGATCCACAGGTCGAGGCCGAGCGGCCCGGCCACCTCGTCCGCGAACCAGCGCCCCAGGGAGCGGCCGCCGCTGGCGCGTACCACCAGTTCACCCAGCAGCCAGCCGAAGGTGTGCGGGTGGTAGCCGTGCGCCGTACCGGGCTGCCATTCGGGGGCCTGCGCGGCGAGCGCCCGCGCTGCCCGGCCCGGCTCCAGCACCTCCTCGGGGGTGAGCGGAAACTCCAGCACCGGCAGTCCGGCGCGATGCGCCAGCAGATGGCGGACCAGGACGCGTTCCTTGCCCGCCGTCTTGAACTGCGGCCAGTACGAACCGACTGGCGCGTCCAGATCGAGCTGGCCGCGCTGGTGCAGCAGATGTGGAACGGCCGCCGCCAGGCCCTTGGTCGCCGAGCGGATCACCACTGCGGTGTCCTCGCTCCAGGGTGCCGCGTCGGGGTCGGCCGGGTCGGTGCTGCCGCCCCACAGGTCGACGACTTTGCGGCCGTCCCGGTGCACGGCCAGCGCGGCTCCCTGCTCGCCGCGCTGCTCGAAGTTGCGTATGAAGGCGTCCCGGACGGGCTCGTACCCGTCCGCCACCGTGCCGTGCACCACGTTTCCTTCGCTCCTGTCGCCATGAGGGCGCATTTGTGACGCCGCGCCCCCATGGTCCTACGCGACGAGGGAGCACCCGGCACGGGGGCTGCGCGACAAGCCACAACACACCCGCAGCCGCCGGACAACAGGCAAGGGCACCCCCCTCAGGCGACAGGCGCCGTCACCGAGCGAGGGTCGAACCCGAACGGGAGCTCCAGCCTATGGGCCCGCATCAACTCCGCGTCGGAGAGCAACTCCTGCGTCGTACCGTCGGCAACCAGCACCCCGTCGCTGAGCACAACAGACCGCGGGCACAGCTCCAGCGCGTACGGCAGATCATGGGTGACCATCAGCACCGTCAGATCGAGCGAGCGGATCAGATCCGCGAGCTCGCGGCGGGCCGCAGGGTCGAGGTTGGAGGAGGGCTCGTCCAGCACCAGGATCTCGGGGCGGCCGGCCAGCACGGTGGCGACCGCGACCCGGCGCCGCTGGCCGAACGAGAGGTGGTGCGGCGCCCGGCCCGCGTACTCGGCCATCCCGACCCGCTCCAGCGCCTCGTGCACCCGCGCCTCCAGCTCGGCGCCGCGCAGCCCGGCGGCGGCGGGCCCGAAGGCCACGTCCTCCCGGACGGTCGGCATGAACAGCTGGTCGTCCGGGTCCTGGAAGACGATGCCGACCCGGCGCCGGATCTCCGCCAGATTGGGGCGTTCGGCCTTCAGTCCGGCGACGGTGACCGACCCGGCGCCCGGCCTCAGGATGCCGTTCAGATGCAGCACCAGCGTGGTCTTGCCCGCCCCGTTGGGGCCGAGCAGCGCGACCCGCTGGCCGCGCGGCACGGTCAGATCGACGCCGAACAGCGCCTGGTGGCCGTCCGGGTAGGCGTAGGCGAGGCCGCGTACTTCGAGCGAGGGAACCTCGTCAGGCACCTCGGGGGCGGTTTCGGCGGTGGAGGTCACAGAGTCCATCCCAACAGGCAGATCGCGAGGGCGGTCAGCGGCAGTGCTGCCGAACGGGCCCACTCCGTCCGGCCGGCGGGGCCGTCGCCGAGCGCGGCCGGCATGGTCCCGGCGTAGCCGCGGCTGAGCATCGCCAGGTGCACCCGTTCACCCCGCTCGTAGGAGCGGATGAACAGCGAACCGGCCGACTTGGCCAGCACCCCCCAGTGCCGGGCCCCGCGCGCCTCGAAGCCGCGGGAGAGGCGGGCCGTGCGCATCCGGCGCATCTCGTCGCTGATGACATCGGCGTAGCGCACCATGAACGTGGCGATCTGGCACAACAGCGGCGGCATCCGCAACCGCGCCAGCCCCAGCAGGAGTTCGTTCAGCCCCGTCGTCGAGGCGAGCAGCACCGAGGCGGCCACTCCGAGGGTGCCCTTGGCCAGCACGTTCCACGCGCCCCACAGTCCGGACTCGGACAGCGACAGGCCCCAGACGGTGATCCGCTCCCCCTCCGCGACGAACGGGAGCAGCACCGCGAACGCCACGAACGGCACCTCGATCGCCATCCGGGTCAGCAGATGTCGCGCAGGCACCCGGGAGACCGCGGCGACGGACGCCAGCAGCACCGCATACGCACCGAACGCCCACACGGCCTCGCGCGGGGTGGCGACGACCAGGACGACGAAGCAGAAGACCGCCGCCAGCTTGCAGTGCGCGGGCAGCGCGTGCACGGGCGAATGGCCGTGCTTGTAGAGCTTGTGCGCGTGTCCGGCACCCATCTCGGCCCGCCCTCCCCTAGCGCTCGGTGGCGGGCACCGAGCCGGCGGGCCCGGCCTCGGTCGCCTCGGCCGGGGACCGGTCGCGGCGGCGGCGTACGACGAGGAAGACCCCGGAGCCGACGGCGAGGGTGGCGCCCACGCCGATGACGCCTGCCAGACCGCCGGAGAGCCGGGTGTCGGCGATGTCCTTCACCCCGTAGTCCGCCAGCGGGGAGTCCTCAGCGGCGTGCTTCTGCTCCTTCTTGTCGATGCCGTTGTCGGCGGCGACCTTCTCCAGCCCGTCGGGGCTGGACGAGGCGTAGAAGCTGAGCCCGCCCGCGCACAGCAGGGTGACGGCGAGACCACTGATCCACAGCGGACGCATGGAGCGGCGGCGCGCGGCAACAGGCACCGGGGCGTCGGCGGCGGGCGCGGCGTCGGAGGCGGGCGCGGGCGCCGCGTCCTGGCCGGCCGACAGCGGCGAGGGCCGCAACTCCAGCCGTACGGCGAGCCGGTCGCGCGCCGCGTACACCAGGTCGGGCCGGACAGCCGCCACAGCGCCCACGGTCGCGGCGGTGATCACGGCCTCGCCGATGCCGATGAGGACATGCACCCCGACCATCGCGCCGAAGACCTTGCCCAGCGCGACATCGGTCGTCCCGCCGAGCGCGTAGATCCCGGTGAAGGCGACCGCCGCCGCCGGTACGGAGACGAGCGCGGCGACGAAGGACGCGCCGGTCACCATGGAGCGCCGGCGCGGCAGCACCCGCAGCAGCCCGCGGAAGACGGCGTAGGCGACGAGGACGGTCACCACACCCATGTCCGTGATGTTGGTGCCCAGCGCCGTCAGCCCGCCGTCCGCGAACAGCACGCCCTGGAGGAGCAGTACGACGGAGACGCACAGCACACCCGTGTACGGCCCCACGAGTATCGCGGCCAGCGCACCGCCCAGCAGATGGCCGCTGGTGCCCGCCGCCACCGGGAAGTTGAGCATCTGCACGGCGAAGATGAACGCGGCCACCAGCCCTGCCAGCGGCGCCGTCCGCTCCCCCGCCTCGCCCGGGCCGTCGCCCAGTTCGCGCCGGGCGCCACGCAGGGAGACGGCGACGGCTGCGGCAGCGACGACTCCCGTACCGGCCGAGACGGGGGCGTTGATGAATCCATCAGGTACGTGCATCGAGGCGCTCCGCTTTCTCACGGCTTCTCACAACGGCCCGGCAATGGCCTGGCAGTGGCCGTCTCCAGCCTTTTGAGAATACCGGCCAGATGCAAAGAGTTCGCAAGAGGGCGATTGGAATGCCCGGATTGGGAGGGGACGTCAGGCCCTGTCCCCCGGCCTGTGGTGGAGCTCACCAGGCTTGCTGGGTGACTGAGCCGCTTTGCCAAGCGTCTGTCAGTGCGAAGGGGCAACCCGGCCCGAGCGATGAGCGCACCGGGAACCCCCGACTCAGAGGAGCAGATGTGTCCAAGGTCATCACCCGCACCGTGCAGGCTCAACTGATCACCCGGCCGCCCGCGACCCGGCCTCTCGCACCTGCTCTCCGCTACGAGACGGACGATCCGCTGGCCGTGCGGATCGTCTTCCCCGCCGAGATCTCCCTCGACGGCGCGGAAGTCGCCTGGGCCTTCTCCCGCGACCTCCTCACCGAGGGGCTGCGCGGGCCCGCGGGCGAGGGCGATGTCCACATCTGCCCCTGCGGGCAGGAGCGGACGGTGATCGAGCTGCACGCGGGCGCGGGCGTCGCCGTACTGGAGTTCCGCGCCGCCGACCTGGGCGCCTTTCTGCGCCGCACCTACGACCTGGTCCCGGCCGGCGCCGAGACGGCCCTCCTGGACCTGGAGGAGGGCTTCGCGGCGCTGTTGCGGGGGGTGTGAGGGTCCGCGGAGCCCCGGTAAGAAGTGGAGGGGGCGGGCCCTGCGGCCCGCCCCCCCACGCCCCTCACGCTCAGTGGCTCACACCCCCGTGCGCTCCGGCTCCCGCGGCGGGGGAACCATGACAGGTGCCTCCTCGGAGTGGAGCTCCTTCCGCAGCTTTTCGCCCTCGACATCGACGTTGGGCAGCAGCCGGTCCAGCCAGCGCGGCAGCCACCAGGCACGCCGGCCCAGCAGTGCGAGCACCGCGGGCACGATGGCCATCCGCACCACGAACGCGTCGAAGAGGATGGCGATGGCGAGGCCGAAGCCCATCATCTTGATCATGGATTCGGACGAGCCGATGAACCCGGCGAACACGCTGATCATGATGATGCCCGCGGCGGTCACCACCCGCGCGCCCAGCCGGAATCCGCTGACGATGGCCTGGCCGGGGTTCTCCCCGTGCACATACGCCTCGCGCATCCGCGTCACCAGGAAGACCTCGTAGTCCATCGCGAGCCCGAAGATCACGCCGATCATGAAGATCGGCATCATGCTCATGATCGGCCCGGTCTGTTCGACGCCGAGGAGTCCGGCCAGCCAGCCCCACTGGAAGACGGCCACCACGGAGCCCAGCGCCGCCAGCACCGACAGCAGGAAGCCGAGCGCCGCCTTGAGCGGCACCAGCACCGAGCGGAAGACCAGCATCAGCAGCACGAAGGCCAGGCCCACCACCAGCGCCAGATAGGGCACCAGCGCGTCATTCATGACCTGCGAGAAGTCGATGGCGACCGCTGTCGAGCCGGTGACCAGCAGCGTGGCGCCGGTCTTCTTCTCGATCGCACCCGACTGGTCCCGGATGTCGCGCACGATGTCCTCGGTGCGCGAGTCACTGGGGCCGTACTTCGGGATGGCGGTCAGCGTGGCGGTGTCGCCGCTCTTGTTGAACTGTGGGGGCGAGACGGCGACCACGCCGTCCACCTTCTTCAGCCGCTGCTGCACCTCGGCGGCCGCGGCCTTCGGGTTGTCGGCGTCCTTCAGGTCCAGCACAGGCATCAGTGGACCGTTGAAGCCCGCGCCGAAGCCGTCGGAGAGCAGGTCGTACGCCTTGCGCTGGGTGGTGCTCTCCGGCTGGTTGCCCTCGTCGGGCAGGCCCAGCTTCATGGCGCCGACCGGCAGCGCCAGGGTGCCGAGCGCCAGGACCGCGGTGACCAGCACCAGGATCGGGCGGCGCAGTACGAAGCTCGCCCAGCGGGCACCGGCCTTGGGGCGCTGTCCCTCGGCGTCGGCGGCGGGCGGCACCCCGGTGGCCGGGTTGGCCTTGCGCACCCGGCGGCCGAAGATCCGCTTGCCGACCATGCCGAGCGCCGCGGGCACCAGCGTGAGCGCGACCAGTACGGCGATGACGACGGTGCCGGCGGCGGCCAGGCCCATCTTGGTGAGGACCGGGATGTTGACGACGGCGAGCCCGACCAGCGCGATCACGACGGTCAGCCCGGCGAAGACGACGGCGGAGCCCGCCGTGCCGACAGCGCGTCCGACCGCCTCCTCGCGGTCCCGGCCCTCGGTCAGCTCCGCGCGGTAGCGGGAGGCGATGAAGAGCGCGTAGTCGATGCCGACCGCGAGGCCGATCATCATGGCCAGCGTCGTGGTGTTGGCGGACAGGCCGAGGGTGGCACCCAGCGCGGTGATCGAGGAGATACCGATCATCACGCCGATCAGCGCGGTGATCAGCGGCAGCCCGGCGGCGATGAGCGAGCCGAAGGTGAGGATCAGCACGACGGCGGCGACGCCGATACCGATGATCTCGGCGTTGCCCATCTCCGGCTCGACGATGAGCGCGTCGCCGCCGGTCTCCACCGTCAGCCCCGTGTCGCGGGCCGACTTGGCCGCGTCCTTGATGCCCTCACGGGTCTTGTCGGTGATGTCCTGCGCCGGGACCTTGTAGGTCACGGAGGCGTAGGCGATGCTGCCGTCTTTGCTGATCGCCCCGCTGTTCTTGAGGAACGGGTCGGAGACGGCCGCCGCCTGGCCGCCGCTCAGCTCCTTGCGGGTCTTCTCGACAGCGGCCTTGTTGTCGGAGGCAGTGATCTTCTCGCCGGTGGGCGCGCGGAAGACCATACGGGCCGTCGCGCCGTCCGCATTGGCGTCCGGGAAGCGCTCTTCCAGTACGTCGAAGGCTTTCTGGGCCTGCGTGCCGGGCAGCGCGAAGTCGTCGTCGGGCGGGGTGGATGCGGAGGACGCGCCCATTCCGGCCGCCACCAGCAGCGCCACCCATATCAGGGCGACGATGCGGCGACGCCGGAAGGCGAGTCTGCCGAGCTTGTACAGGAAGGTGGCCACGAGAGAGGTTCTCCGGTCTCGAGGTCGGACAGTCGGACGGTGCGGTGGAGCAGGAGCAGGAGCAGCTACAGCTGGGTGAGCTGAGGGAGCACGGCGGGGAGATGCCGCAGGCCCGGCAATGAGAGCTCATGTCAATCGACGCTTCCTCGCACCCTTAGGGGTGACTGAGGGCCCGGAAATGAGGGACACGTCACAACTTGCTTAGGTACAAATCCACGCGAAACATGGAATAGATGACTGACCACGGCGCGTATCTCCGCTTTCCTCACCTGCACGGCGATCTGCTCTGCTTCGTCGCCGAGGACGACCTGTGGGTCGCCCCGGTCCCGGAGGCCGGAGCGCCGTCGGGGCGGGCGTGGCGGCTGACCGTGGACCGGACCCGGATCAGTCATCCCCGCTTCTGCCCGGACGGACGGCGCATCGCCTTCACCACCTGGCGCAGCCTGGACCCGGAGATCTGTCTGGTCTCCGTCCAGGGCGGTCCCGCGCGACGGCTGACGTACTGGGGCGCGACCGACACCCGGGTGCGCGGCTGGACCCCGGAGGGCGATGTGCTGGCGGTGGCCTCGCACGGGGAGCCGTTCGCCCACCGCGCGTGGGCCTACCGCGTCCCCGTCGACAGCCCCGACGGCCCGCCCGAGAGCCGCCCGGACGCCTCGTCCCCGGGCAGCAGACTGCCGTGGGGGCCGGTCTCGGACATCTGCGTGGCCGAGCAGGAGGGAGAGCGCCGCACACTGCTGCTGACCGGAACGCCGCCGCACGAACCGGCGAGCTGGAAGCGGTACCGGGGCGGCGCCATGGGGCGGATGTGGCTCCAGGGTGAGCGGCTGCTGGCGGAGCTGGAGGGGCATCTGGACTCGGTGATGCTCGTGGGGGACCGGATCGCCTTCCTCTCCGATCATGAGGGCGTCGGCAACCTCTACTCCTGCTGCCCGGACGGCAGCGACCTGCGCCGGCACACCGACCACGACGCGTTCTACGCCCGGCACGCGGCCACCGACGGGCGGCGGGTGGTCTACCAGTGCGCGGGCGAGCTGTGGATGGTCGACGACTTCGCGCACGTGGCCCGTCCTCGCCGGCTCGACGTACGCCTCGGCGGCCAGCGCGCGGGCCGCCGCTCCTATCAGGTGCCCGCCGCCTCACATGTGAACGCGCTGGCCGTCGACCCCACCGGGAGGGCCAGCGCGGTCGGCGTACGCGGCAGCCTGTACTGGCTCACCCACCGCGACGGTCCGGCCCGGGCACTGGCGGACACGCCCGGGGTACGGGTGCGGCTGCCCACCATGCTGGGCGACACAGGGCGGATCGCCTACGTCACCGATGCGGAGGGCGAGGACGCCATCGAGATCGCGGACCTGCCCCGCGCCTCCCGTCCCCGGCCCCCCTACCGGATCGCCGCCGGACGGCTGGGGCGGGTGCTGGAGCTGGTCGCCTCGCCCTCCGGGGAGCGGCTGGCGGTGGTGTCGCACGACGGGCGGCTGCTGCTGGTCGAGGTTCCCGGGCCGGACGAGGCGGCCGACATCACCGCCGAGGACCCCGACGCGGACGGAACCGCTCCGGAAGCTCCCATCAGCGAGGTCGTACGCTCCGACAACGGCCCGGTGCACGACCCGGCCTTCGCGCCCGACTCGCGGTGGCTGACCTGGGCCCATCCGGGAGTGGGACGGTCACTGGCCTGCATCAAGATCGCGAAGGTCTCCGAGCCGGAGGGCGAGCGCACCGTACTCGACGTCACGGACGGGCGGTTCGAGGACGAGCAGCCCGTCTTCACCCGCGACGGGCGCTACCTCGCCTTCCTCTCCTGGCGCGGCTTCGACCCGGTGTACGACGTGCACACCGGCGACCTCTCCTTCCCGCTGGGCTGCCGCCCGTATCTGGTGCCGCTGTCCTCCGCGACGCTCTCGCCGTTCGCGCTGACCCCGGAGGGGCGCCCGGCCGCGGGCGGGCTCGACCCGCAGGACCGCCCGGCCGGCACCGGCGACGGCGAGGAGGAGGGCCCCGAGCCCCAGGTACTGGTGGAGGCGGAGGGGCTGCCCAACCGGGTCACCCCGTTCCCGGTGACGGCCTCCAAGTACGCGGCGCTGTGCCCGGTCACCGGGGGCGGGCTGATCTGGCTGCGGTACCCGATCTCCGGAGCGCTCGGCGAGACCTTCGTCAACCCGGCCGACATCTCGGGGCGCCCCACCCTCGAACACTTCGATCTGACCACCGCCAAGCGCACCGAACTCACCAGCGAGATCGACTGGTTCGCGCCCAGCGGCGACGGCACCCGGCTGGTCGTCAACGACGAGGGACTGCTGCGGGTGATCCCGGCCGACCAGCAGGCCGACTCGGACACGACCACCTACATCGACCTGCGCCGCATCCTGCACGACGTCGATCCGGCGGCCGAGTGGCGGCAGGCGTACGCGGAGGCGGGCCGGCTGATCAAGGCGTACTTCTGGGACCCGGGGATGAGCGGCATCGACTGGGGGGCCGTACTGGAGCAGTACCGCCCGCTGGTCGAACGCGTCGCCTCGCCCGACGAGTTCGCCGATCTGCTGCGCGAAGTGCTCGGCGAACTCGGCACCTCGCACGCCTACGTCACCCCCGCACGGCGCGACGAGGGACCGTCGCACTACCAGCGGCCCATCGGCTTCCTGGGCGCCGATCTGATCCGTACCTCCGAGGGCGACTGGCAGATCGCCCGCATCCTGCCCGGCAACTCCTCCGACTCGCGGGCCCGTTCCCCGCTCGCGGGCTCGCCCGTACGGGAGGGCGCGCTGCTCACCCACGTCGACGCGCGGCCCGTCGACCCGGTCGGCGGCCCGGCGCCGCTGCTGGCCGCGGCGGGCGGGACGACCGTCGAGCTGACGCTCCAGCAGCCGGGGCCGCGCCGGGTCGCCGCGGTCCCGCTGATCGACGAGCGCCCGCTGCGCTACCAGGACTGGGTGGCCCGCCGCCGGGACGTCGTCCGCGAACTGAGCGACGGCAGGTGCGGCTATCTGCACATTCCCGACATGGGCGGCTCCGGCTGGGCGCAGTTCAACCGCGACCTGCGGCTGGAGGTCTCCCGGCCCGCGCTGATCGTGGACGTACGGGGCAACGCGGGCGGGCACATCAGCGAGCTCGTCCTGGAAAAGCTCACCCGCACCATCCTGGGCTGGGACCTCACCCGCAACGCGCAGCCCGTCACCTACACCAGCAACGCACCACGCGGCCCGGTGGTCGCCGTCGCCGACGAGGCCACGGCCTCCGACGGCGACATGATCATCGCCGCGTTCCGGCTGCTCGGCCTGGGCCCGGTGGTCGGCGCCCGCACCTGGGGCGGAGTCGTCGGTATGACGGGCAGGCACCGGCTCGGCGACGGCACGGTGATCACGGTGCCGATGAACGCCGCATGGTTCGAGGGCTACGGATGGTCGGTGGAGAACCGCGGCGTGGAGCCGGACATCGAGGTGCTGCGCACCCCGCTGGACTGGGCCGAGGGCCGCAGCTCGGTGCTGGGCACCGCCGTACGGACCGCCCTCGATCTGCTGGAGCGGCACCCCGCACGGACCCCGCCCGACTACGGGAACGTCCCGGACCGCGCCCGCCCCCAGCTCCCGCCCCGCCACTGATCTGCACCTTCTGGTACGGAATGCGGGCTATGCGTCGGCGTGGCAGGGTGGAAAGTGCCCGTGAGAAGACACTTCCGACACCTCTGAAGGAGTGACGATGGGCTTCGCAGACCAGTTCAAGTCCAAGGCCGAGCAGCTTCGGCACAGGGGCAAGGAGAAGAAGCAGTCCAAGTCGCGGTCCGGCGGTCAGGGTGGCGGCCAGGACGCCCGCCAGAGGGCGCAGGAGATGAAGGACAAGGCCCAGCAGCGCGCCCAGGAGTGGAAAGACAAGAACCGCTGACGCGGCAACCTCTTTCCAAGAGGGTGCCCCTGTCCGACTCCCGCAGACTGCGGGTGCGTTGTGGTTGCTCGCGCAGTTCCCCGCGCCCCTTACGGGGCGCGGCTGCGCTGCCCCATGCTGGGCAAGCTCTATCGCGTAGCCCGCGTCCTCTCGTCCGCCTCGCCGCCCGCGCCGACGAGCCCGGTCGAAACGCCACCCGCAGTCTCCAGCCGCGCCGCGACTCGGCGCATCTCGCGCCGGCCCAGGGGGCCACCGATGAGCGGGGCCAGATAGCCGCGTATGCCCTGCATACCGCGCAGCCACCATTGCCCGTACACATGCGGGGCGCGGCGCTCGATGCCCGCGACGAGCCGGTCGACGGCGGGCCCGAGGGGGTAGGTCTTGTTGGTCGGGTAGGGCAGCCGCTGCCGTACCTCACGCATCACCTCGTCCGCGTCGGCACCGCGCACCATGTCGGTGTCGGTCCAGCTCAGATAGCCGACGCCGACGCCGACGCCCTTGTAGCCGACCTCCGCGCGCAGGCTGTGCGCGAACGCCTCCACTCCGGATTTGGAGGCGCAGTACGCCGTCATCATGGGTGCCGGAGTGATGGCCGCGAGGGAGGCGATCTGGAGGAAGTAGCCGCGCGACTCCTCCAGTACGGGCAGGAAAGCGCGCCCCGTGACGGCGCCGCCGATGAGGTTGACCTCGATCACCCGGCGCCATGCGACCGGGTCGGAGTCCATGAACGGCCCGCCCGCCGCCACCCCGGCGTTGGCAACGGTGATGTCGACCTTCCCGAAGTGCTCCTTGACCTCGCGGGCGACCTCCGCCATGGCCTCGTGGTCGGTGACGTCCGCGTACCAGTGCGCCGAGTCGGTGTGCAGCGAATCGGCGACCCGCTTCAACTCGTCCGGCTCCAGCCCGACCAGCGCGATCCTCGCGCCGCGTGCGGACATCTTCCGCGCGAGCAGCGCCCCCACGCCGCGGGCCGCGCCCGTGATGACGGCGACCTGGCCCTCCAGACTGACCCTGCTCATGCGCTGGTCTCCTCCAAGTCCTTGGTTGCGAGGTGGTTCCGGGCGAGCCCGGCGAGTACGGCGCTGACAGTCTCCGGCTCCTCCAGCGGCGTCATGTGCCCGCGCCGCTCCAGCTCGTGCACTCCCGTGCAGCGGGGCAGCAGAGCTGCCAGCCGGTGGGCGTGCGGGAGGGGGGTGAGTCGGTCGTGGGTGCCGATGACGACGGCGGTGGGCGCGTCCAGGTGCGGCACCTTGGCCGACAGGTCGAGCCCGGCCAGCACCCCGCCCCACGCCGACCTGACGCGCGTCGGGCAGGCGTGCACGATGCGCGCCGTGACCTCTGCGGTGGCCGGATCGGGAGCGGGCCCGAGGGTGCCGTACGCGAGGGCTTTGCGGGTCAGCGGGCTGACGGGGCCCAGCGGCGCTGCCGAGCCCAGCAGCGTGCGGTGCGCGACGGCGCGTACTTGCTCGGAGCGGAAGGGCAGCACCCGCGCCTGGCCCGTCAGATGCTCGGCGCCTGTGCTGCACAGCAGCAACGCCGCGCCGTGCTCGCGCAGTTGTTCCCTGCCGGCCGCCGCCATGATCGTCATGCCGCCCATCGAGTGCCCGCCGATGACTGCTCGCTCGCCCGGCTCCAGAGCGGCGTCCAGTACGGCGCACAGGTCGTCGGCGAGCATGGCGGTGCTGTAGGCCATGGGCGTCGCGGCGGCGGGGCTGCGGCCGTGCCCGCGCTGGTCGTAGACGATGACGCGGTGCCCGCTCGCGGTCAGCTCCCGGATCACCGGCGCCCAGAACAGCGTCGAGCAGGTCCAGCCGTGGGCGAGCACGACAGCTGGGCCGTCGGCGGGGCCGTGCACCTCGACTGGCAGGCGTACGCCGTCCCCGGAGCGCGCAGTCAGCTCTCGCGCGGGCATGGGCGGCACATACCGACCGGTCAGTCCCTTGTGCCGGTGGGTGCTGGTGATACGGCTCATCGCACGTCCTCCCGCGCCCCCGAGGGCATGTCCTCCGCGGAGTGGAAGGCGTCGGTGGCGGCTCCCGTGCTGACGCTCCCGGCCAGCAGCGGTGCCTTGCGGCGAGCAGCAGTGCCCCCGCCGCTGCGCGGCGCGCGCAGCACCTCGTACTCCTCCAGCCACACCTCACGTGTGACCTTGCGGAACTCGGCGGTGGTGCCCGGCCACACGGCCACTGGCCGCCCCTGTGCATCCAGATACCAGCTCGTACAGCCGGTGTCCCAGACGCTGGATTTGATGCGTTCGCGCAGTTTGGCGTTGTAGGTGTGCTGTGCGATGGGCCGGACGTCCAGCGCGACCTTGTCGCCGCCGCCGAGGGTGTCCAGCTTGCGCACGTAGTCGATCAGGTAGTTGAGCTGCGCCTCGATGATCAGCACCATCGAGCTGGTGCCCAGCCCGGTGTTGGGACCGATGACGAACAGGAAGTTGGGGAATCCTGTGGTGGTCGTGCCCCGCAGTGCGTTCATCCCGTCCGCGGCCCACGACTGGGCCAGCGTCTCGCCGTCGGCGCCCTTGACGAGGTGCGCCACAGGCATGTCGGAAACGTAGAAGCCGCTGCAGAAGACCACCGCGTCGACCTCCGCCTCGCGGCCGTCAGCGGAGATCAGCGTGTTGCCGCGGATCTCCTTGAGGCCGGAGTCGATGACGTGCGTGTTGGGCTGCGCGAGCGCCGGGTAGTAGTCGTCGGACAGCAGACAACGCTTGCAGCCGACGCGGTAGTCGGGCGTCAGCTTGCGGCGCAGCCCGGGGTCCTTGACGGCGCGCTTCATATGCAGCTTGGCGACCTGCTCCACGACGGGCAGCAGTTTCGGATAGTTGGCGAAGACCTGCGTCTCCAGCTCCCGTACGCCCCACAGTGCGAACCGGCGCAGCTTCTGGGTGGCGGGGAAGCGGGCGTGCAGCTTCCGCTCGGCCCTGCTGATACGGCGGTCGTTGCGCGGCAGCACCCAGGCGGGGGTGCGCTGGAAGACCGTCAGCTCGCCGGCGACCGGCTGGATGGCGGGGATGATCTGGATGGCCGAGGCCCCCGTGCCGATCACGGCCACCCGCTTGCCGCGCAGGTCGTAGTCGTGGTCCCAGGTGGCGCTGTGGAAGACCTTGCCCTCGAAGGAGTCCAGCCCCGGGATGTCGGGCAGCCTGGGCTCGGACAGCGGCCCGGCGGCGGAGACGACGACGTCGGCCGTCAGCGTGCCCGCCGAGGTCACCACCCGCCAGTGCAGCTCCTCCGCGTCCCAGCTCAACTGCTGGACCTCGGTGTTGAAGCGGATGTGCTGACGCAGTCCGAAGGTGTCGGTGACCCGCTCCAGATAGTCGCGGATGTCCGGCTGCGGCGAGAAGCTGCGCGGCCACTCCGCATGGGGCGCGAAGGAGAACGAGTACAGGTGCGAGGGGATGTCACACGCGCACCCGGGATACGTGTTGTCGTGCCAGGTGCCGCCGACGGCCTCCCTGCGTTCCAGGAGGACGAAGTCCGTCACCCCCGCGCGGCGCAGCCGGACAGCGGCTCCCAGGCCGCCGAATCCGGTACCGATCACCGCCACCCGTACGTGCTCCTGCTCGTGCTCGGCCGCCATGCCGCCGCCTCCCGGGATCTGTCGCGTACTGCGGTTCGTGGGGACTCGTGGGGACTCGTGGGGGACCACCAACTGTGCCAGTAATCACTGGCACGGTCACGAGAGTAGGGCAGCCGAATACTCATGGGTAGGGGTCGGTCCGAGGAAAGTTACCGGCGGTCGCACCTGGGTGGGGGCCCACGGCCGCCACTTAGGCTGGACGGCGTGGCGAGCGCGAACGAGCAACATACGACGGACGGGCCTGGACGGCCGACCGGGGGCACACCTGCCGAGCCCGCGAAGAAGCGGGAGTTCCGCGCGCAGGAGCTGGCCGAAGCCGCCGGCATCACCACTCGCACCCTGCGCTTCTACCGCGAACGCAAACTCCTCCCGCCGCCCCGCCGCGAGGGCCGTATCGCCTGGTACGACGAGCACCATCTGGCACGGCTGCGCAGCATCACAGCCCTGCTGGCCCGCGGCCACACCCTCGGCGGCATCGCCGACCTGCTCGACGCCTTCGAGAAGGGCCGCGACGTACGCTCGGCCGCCGAGGTCATGGGGCTGGACAGCACCGTGCTCACCCCGTTCTCCGAGGAGACCCCCGTCCGCCTCACACCGGAGGAGCTCGCCGACTACTTCCAGGGCGAGGTCACCGTGGACAACCTGGCCGCCTCCCTGGACCTCGGCTATGTCGCCATCGACGGCGACGAGTTCGTCCACACCAGTCGTCGTCTGCTGGAGGGCTCCGCCGACCTGGTCGCCAAGGGCATCCCGCTGGCCGACGTCCTGGAGGCGGCCCGCGAACTTCGCACCCAGACGGACGAGATCGCCGCCACCTTCGCCCGCCTCTTCCGCTCCCACCTGCTGCCCCGGCAGAACTCCACCGACCCGGCCGAGCTCAACGATCTCCTCGCCCGCTTGGCCCCCGTCGCCAAACAGGTCGTCGAGGCGGAGCTCGGCCTCGCCCTGGACCGGCGGGTGCGGGCGGAACTGGAGGGATGGCTAAGCAGTCATAAGGCGGACCGGGGAGAGACTTGATGCCGTGGTTGACGTTCCCCCTCCCTGAAGGGAGGGGATTCCCAGCCCTCGCGAGCCGGAGTTTCCTGCTTCGCTGACGACTGCCCGCCCGGGGTGTTCCGTTGAGGTCTTACACCGTCTCCACAGGCTGTCACGGCCCGTCCGGCCGCCAGAAGGTTCTTCGCTGCGTTCACGTCCCGGTCGTGGGCGGTGCCGCAGTCACATGTCCAGGTGCGGACGCTCAGCGGCATCTTCTCTTGCAGCGTGCCGCAGGCAGAGCACAGCTTGGAGGAGGGGAACCAGCGGTCGACCGCGATCACCTCGCGGCCGTACCACTGGGCCTTGTACTCCAGCATGCTGCGGAACTCACTCCATGCCGCGTCGGAGATTGCGCGAGCGAGTGTACGGTTCTTGACCATGGCGCGTACCGTCAGGTCCTCGATCACGAGCGTTTGGTTTTCGCGCACGAGCCGAGTCGTTACCTTGTGCAGGTGATCACGCCTGCGGTCGGCGATCCTGGCGTGGATCTTCGCGACCTTCAGTCGGGCCTTGGCACGGTTTGCCGAGCCCTTCGCCTTCTTCGCCAAAGTCCGCTGAGCTTTGGCCAGCCGGGCACGGTCTTTCCGCTCATGCCGCGGGTTGGTGATCTTCTCGCCCGTCGAGAGCGTCAGCAGGTGATCAAGCCCAACGTCGATGCCGACAGCGTTGCCGCTGGCGGCCAGCGGCTTGACAGACGGGTCCTTGCACAGCAGGGAAACGAACCAGCGGCCTGCCGCATCGCGGGAGACCGTCACCGTCGACGGTTTCACGTTTTCTGGGAGTGGACGGGACCAACGGATGTCCAGCGGCTCGGTCATCTTCGCCAGGGTCAGCTGCCCGTCCTGGAACCGGAACCCAGAGGAGGTGTACTCGGCCGAGCCCCTCGACTTGTGCTTGGACTTGAAGCGCGGGTACCGGGCCCGCTTGGCGAAGAAGTTGGTGAACGCTCCTTGCAGATGCCGAAGGGTTTGTTGGAGGGGCACCGAGGAGACCTCATTGAGGAATGCCAGCTCCTCAGTCTTCTTCCACGCCGTCAGCATCGCCGACGTAGCGCAGTAGCCGACCCGCTCCTGGCGCACCGACCACGCCTCGCTGCGAGCAGCGAGCGCCATGTTGTAGACCTTGCGCACGCATCCGAAGGTGCGCGACAGCTCCACTGCCTGCGCATCCGTCGGATAGAAGCGGTACCGGTGCGCCCGCTTCACGTGAGAGGCCACAGCTCACATAGTGCCTCAACACATAGCTAACCGCAGGAGGTTGGGGCCTCAGCGTCCGCGGGCAGATCCTCCGCGCGCAGGAAATCCTCCACGGCCCGGACGGTCTCCAGTGGCGTCTCGTCGAGCGGATAGTGCCCGGCGGCGGGCACCTCCACCAACTCGGCAGCCGTGTACCAGCGCAGCCATGTCGTACGGACCACCTCCGCCGACAGCACCGGATCGCCGTCGCCGACCACCAGCCGTACCGGCACCCGGCAGCCCCGCACCTGCTCGTGGAAGTCCTCCAGTGCCCAGGAATCCAGCCAGGCACGGAAGGCAGCCGGATCGGTGCACGACAGCGACCGCTCGACCATGAGGTCCAGCCAGGCGTCCGGACGCCGGTTGCCGGTGCTCAGATCGATGATCGCCCTGCGGTTGGCCGGGCGCTGTGCAGCCTGCGCGAACAGCTCCCACTGCTCGCCTTGCAACGGCACCCCGCTCGCGGGCACCGGCGCTATACCCACCATCCGGCGCACCCGCTCCGGCGCCGCGAGCGCGACCCGCTGGATGACGGCGCTGCCCATCGAGTGCCCGACGAGCGAGAACCGCTCCCAGCCGAGCGCATCCGCCAGCGCCAGGACATCCTCCGCGGCCTCACCGGTCGTGAAGGCGCCCACGATGTCCCGTGCCTCGCCGTAGCCGCGCAGATCGGGCACGGCGTAGCTGAACGTGGCCCGGTCGAGGACGTCTGACACCGGCGCATACGCCCGCCGGTCCGCGAACCAGCCGTGTACGGCGATCACATGGTGCGCGCCGTCACCGATCCGGAGGGCAGGCAGTACGACGGCACCGGACCGGCCACCGGCACCCGTCGCGGATCCCACTCCCGCGTCATCGGTTCCGGCCCCTGCGGCAGCTTCCATGGCGGCCTCCCCTGAGGACGGCGGGGCCCCGGCACCCCGCCCCGGCTCCACGGTGACCCGGCCCCTCCCGGCCGCACAAGACCACGACAGGTGGCTTCAAGCCCTCGCGGCGTCCGAACTCCCGCTACGGGGCCTTCAAACCCCGAAGTCGACGGTCACCGGCGCATGGTCGCTCCACCGCTCCGCGTGGGTGGCGGCCCGCTCGACGTACGCCTTCACCGCACGGCCCGCCAGCCCGGGCGTGGACACGTGGTAGTCGATCCGCCAGCCCGTGTCGTTGTCGAAGGCACGCCCCCGGTACGACCACCACGAGTACGGTCCCGGGACGTCCGGATGGAGCGAGCGGACGACATCCGTGTAGCCGCCCTCCGCCGGGTCGAAGACGCGGGACAGCCAGCCGCGCTCCTCCGGCAGGAACCCGGAGTTCTTCTTGTTGCCGCGCCAGTTCTTCAAGTCGGCTTCCTGGTGGGCGATGTTCCAGTCACCGCAGACCAGCACCTCGCGCCCGGCCGCCGCCGCGCGCTCGCGCAGGTCGCACAGGTAGGGCAGAAACGCCGCCATGAAGCGCTCCTTCTCGTCCTGCCGCTCCGTACCGACCTCCCCGGAGGGCAGATACAGGCTGGCGACCGTCACGCCGGGCAGGTCCGCCTCCACATAGCGGCCGGACTCCTCGAACTCGGACACACCGAAACCGACCCGCACACTGTCGGGCTCCCGACGGGTGAGCAGGGCGACACCGGCCCTGCCCTTCGCGGAGGAGGGCGCCCAGAAGGCATGCCGGCCCTCCGGATACCGCACCGCCTCAGGCAGCTGCTCCGGCTCCGCCCGGACCTCCTGGAGACAGATCACATCCGCCTCGGTGGTCCGCAGCCACTCCGCGTACCCCTTCTTGGCCGCTGCCCGCAGCCCATTGACGTTCACCGTGCTCACCTTGCGCAAAACATGCTCCCCATCGGTACGCGGACGACCCGCACCCTATGTGGCAGTGGCAGCCGCCCCGTACGCCACCGCCGCCCTCACCCGCGGTCCCGGACGAAAAGCACCAGGCGCAAAGACACCGGGCACCTTACGATGCCCGGCATGCAGATCGTTCCCGCCCATTTCGACCACCCGGACGCCCGGAAGCTCAACGATCTCGTACTCCAGGAGTACGCGCTGCGCTACGGCGACCCGGAAGGCGACGCGACGCCGCTGGACCCCATGATGTTCAAGCCGCCGCGCGGTCTGTACCTGCTGGCCTACGACGAGGAGCAGCGGCCCGTCGCCACCGGTGCCTGGCGCTCGATGGACGCTGCACGAGAGCCGGACGAGAAGGACGCGAACTACGCGGACGGCGACGCCGAGATCAAGCGCATGTTCGTCGTGCCCGAGGCGCGTGGCCAGGGCCTCGCCCGTCGGATCCTCACCCTGCTGGAGCGGGACGCGCGCGAGGCGGGGCGCATACGCATGGTGCTGGAGACGGGCGTGGAGCAGCCGGAAGCCATCGCGCTGTACACATCGGCGGGGTACGAACCGGCTCCGGAGAAGTTCGGCCTCTACCGGTTCCACGAGGAGAGCCGGTGCTTTGTGAAGCCGATTCGCTGAGCAGCTTCGCGGAGCCCGTTCGTGAAGCCCGTTTGCGCAGCTGGTCAATAATCCGCGTTACCCAACGGGAAGTCCCCCTCCCCCTCTGCATCCCCCGCCACACCCCGCGCGAAGTCCGCAGCCTCCGCGATCCCCTGTTCCTCCACCGAGACCACCCGCACCCCGGGGCCGGGCCCCGCGGCGCCGGTCCCCTCTCCCGCCAGGTGCGCGGTCAGAGCACGCCCGGGCGGCAGCTCCACCCATCGGTCGGCCGCCGTCCGCAGGGACGCCTTCATCTCTTCCCAGCGCACCGGCAGCGCGACGGAACGGGCCAGGTCGTCGAAGACCTCGTTCGCGTTCCCGTGCAGACACGCACCGCTCGTGCAGGCCACATAGGGCAGCGTGTGCGTCCGGCGCGGAATGGTCGCCAGGTGCTGTGCCATCCGGATGCCGATGTCGTACGGCGGTTCCTCGGCCCGCTCCAGCAACTCGGCACGCAGCCGGACCGCCCGCAGCGCCTCGGGGAAGGTGAGCAGCTCCGCGACGACGGCTGCGGCGTAGCCCCCGAGGCCGTGCCCCGCCACGACGGCCGGTCGCACGTCCTCGTCCTCCATCAGCGCCCTGGCCCCCGCCACTCCGGCGACCAGCAGACTCACATGCCGTGCCACCTCGGACTCCGCCAGTGCCTCGGCGGTGTCCAGCTGCGCAATCCCTCCCGGGTGGCCCCACTCGGCCTCGGCGAGCACGGTCGCCGAGGCAGCGGTGTCCGGCAGCCGGTGCAGCATGCCCGCCCGCAGCGAGCCCAGACCGGGAAAGAGGAACGCGACGTTCATGGGGCCACCCTCACCCGCAGCGCCCCTGCCGTGCCAGTCGCAGGCCCGCACCCGCACCGACTGCCGAGCCGCCCACCCGCGTCCCGCCGGGCCGAGCCGCAGGTCGCGGCGCCGGTGCGGGACTGCGGATGCCGTACGCCGCAGGAGCGCCGATGGTGGGCGTATGACGGAAAACATCTTGTGCGCCGACTTCACCGAGCGGGGCACCCGAGCGGCACTGAACGCGCTGGACAGGCTGGACAGCGCGCACCGCCTGGGCGTGCTCGAACTGCTCGAGGCGCGGGTGGTCGACCGGGACCCGGACGGGAACGCCGAGGTCCTCGGCGAGGTGGACAACATCAGCGGCGCCACCGGCTTGGCCGTCGGAGGGCTCGTGGGTGCGCTGCTGGGCCTGGTGGGCGGCCCGAAGGGGGCTCTGCTGGGCTTCGGCACGGGCGGGCTGATCGGCGGCGGTCACGACGCCCGCCGGGTGATCGAGACGAACGAGGGGCTGGAGGAGCTGACGGCGGAGATCCCGCCCGGCAGCACGGTAGTGGTGGCCGACGTGAAGGAGACGTCCACCGACCCTGCGGACGAGGCCCTGGGGCCGGGCGTCAGCCGCTATCTGGCCGCTACGGTGCGCAAGGAGCTGGAGGACGTCCTGTCCACCCCCCAGCCGACGCCGAACCCCTCGGACGCCCCCACCGGCCCCGCGACGGCAGGCCACGAGGTCGGCCCGCACGGCGAGGGCGAGCGGGAGCGGGCGAGCGGGCGCGAGGAGCACTGGTGGCGGCGGTAGACCGCTGGACCGTGGTGGAGCACTCGTGACGGCACAGGCGGCGAGGGAGCACCGGATGGGACTCGCGTGGGGCGTACTGATTGTTTCCGGGTGCCTGGAGACGCTGTGGGCGACGGCTCTGGAGGCGTCGAAGAACTTCCACCGGCTATGGCCGTCGGTGCTCTTCCTGGTCGCCCTCGCGGCCAGCATGGCGGGCCTGTCGTACGCCGTGTCGCAGATTCCCCTGGGCACGGCGTACGCGGTGTGGGTCGGGATCGGCGCGGTCGGTACGGCCCTGTACGGCATGGCGGTACTGGGGGACGCGGTCAGCGCGGCCAGGCTGCTGTGCCTGCTGCTGATCGTCGGCGCGGTGGTGGGACTGAAACTGCTGCACTGAGGCGCGGCCGGAGGCTCCTCAGCCGTCCTCCGCCGGGCGCCGGGCACGGAAGCGCAGTCCACCACTCTCCGGGTGGCGGTCCACGGCGATGTCGGTGAACCCCGCCCGGGACAGCCGGGCGGGCAGTGCCGCGGGGTCGAGGGTGTTCATGGTGTCGCCGATGTGCAGCAGCCGGAAGCGGAAGTTCGGCTGACTGTCGGCCCCCGCGAACGTCCCTCCGGGCCGCAGCACGCGGAACGCCTCGGCAAAGATGCGGTCCTGCTGCACTTCGGTGGGCACGTGGTGCAGCATCGTGAAGCACACCACTGCGGAGAACGCGGTGTCAGGAAGCGGCATGTCCGCTCCGTCGGCGTGCAGAATGCGCGCGCGGTCGCCCCACTTCTCGCGCAGCAGCCCGGCCGTCTCACCGTCGATCTCGACGGCGGTCACCCGGGGCACCTGCTCGATCAGGACACGCAGGTTGGCTCCGTATCCGGGGCCGATCTCGACGATTTCCTCGCCCAGTTCGACGTTCTCCAGGGCCCACGGCAGCAGTTGCTCCCGCACTCCTGTGGCCCACTTCTCGGAACTGCACAGTCTCCGGTGCGCTCTGTTCATCGGCATACGGGGACGCTAAGCCGGGTCGAGAGCCGTCCACTACGGCGTACGCTGCCAACTGATGCCGCCATACGGACAGCTTCCGGACCCGCTGCCTGCGTGGGACGTTCCGCCGGGACAGCAGGCGGCCCTTGTCGTGCGCAGCTTCCCGCTGCCGCGGGGTTCATGGTTCGAGGAACATCGCCATCCGGCGCACCAACTGGCCTGGTGCACAAGCGGCCTGCTGTCGGTACGTGCACCGGGCGGCACCTGGCTGCTGCCTCCTTCGGTCGCACTGTGGATCCCCGCGCACACTCCGCACGCGACAGGCGCCACCAGTACGGCGGTGATGCGCAGTCCCTACATCGCACCCGCGCACTGCCCGGTGGCCTGGCCGGAGCCCACGGTGGTGGCTGTGCCGCCGCTGCTGCGCGAACTCATCAACTACCTGGCAGAGCCCGGTCTCTCCCGGGCCTCCCGCGAGCGCGCCGAAGGCGTGCTGTTCGACCTGCTCCGGCCGGTGCCCGCGCGGGACATCGGACTGTCCTGGCCGACCGATCCACGGGCTCGCGCGGTGGCCGAAGCGCTCCACGCCGACCTCACCGACTCCCGCCCGCTCGCCGCCTGGAGCCCGGTGGCCGGAGCCAGCGCCCGTACGCTGGCGCGGCTGTTCACTGCCGAGACGGGGCTCGGTTTCGGCCGCTGGCGGGAGCGGCTACGGGTGCAGGAGGCGATGCCGTTGCTGGCCCAGGGGCGCTCCGTGGAGTCCGTCGCACACCGGGTGGGCTACGCCTCGGCGAGCGCTTTCATCGCCGCGTTCCGCCGCACGGTCGGGCTCACCCCGGGGCAGTTCTTCCGCTGAGACGCCGACCGGTCTTCCGCTGAGACGCCGACCGGAGGGACCGCCGAGGTGCGGCCGGCCGCCAATGGGCCGACGCGGCTGCTGAGCGGCTACTGCACTGCTTCCGGCAGCCCTGCCAGGAACTCCCGCACCTGCCCGAGCCACAGCTTGCGGTGCCGCTCGCCCAGGACGTGCGCGCCGCCCGGAATCTCCACCAGGGCGGCACCGGGGATGGCCGCAGCCAGCTGCCGGGAGCAGTCGGGAAGGACGAGACGGTCACCCGTGGGCATCGCCACCAGGGTGGGTACGGAGATACCCGCGAGGTCGCCGCGTACGTCGACCCTGCGCACCAGATCGAAGTGGTCCACCATGCCTGGCGGCAGGCCCTCACGTGTCGCCGCGACAGCGGCCTCCAGTGCCTCGGCGGTGAGCTGGTTCAGCTCGTCGTCGAGCAGCGCTGACTGCATGGCGATCCGCGCCACCGCGTCCCACTCCCCCGCCCGCCCGAACCGGGTGATGAGCTCGGCGGCGAACGACAGGGCCGAGTCGGCCACAGCGAACCCGGCCGTCAGCACGAGCCCTGTCACCCGCTCCGGGTACCGGGCTGCTGCCCGTATGGAGACCGCCGATCCCAGGGACTCTCCCAGCAGCATGAACCGCTCGTGCCCGCGCGCGACGGCCGCCTCCACGACGGCGTCCACCAGTGCGTCGAGGTCGAGCGGGCCCCCTGTGAGAGGCGAGGCACCGGCACCCGGGTAGTGCGGTCCGACCAGTGTGTGGTCGGACGCCAAGTCCTCCAGCACGTAGCCGAAGTTGGGCTCGATCCCTCCTCCCGCCCCGTGCGCGAGCAGCAGCGCCGGTCCGCTGCCCTGTACGTGCACATCGAGGGAGGAGGAGTCGATACGGGACGAGGATGCGGCAGCTGCCGCTGTGTGCGCCTTGGTCATGCACGGGAAGCTAAACTCCGACATCAGTGTCAGAGTCAAGCCGATGCCGGAGACCGGGCGACCACGGCGCGATCCTTGAGGAGACGACCTCCATGCGCATGAAGGAGATGGTGCGCCGCACCGGCGTCCACGAGCGACTGCTGCGCTACTACGAGAAGCAGGGTCTGCTGAGCCCTCAGCGGCTGCCCAGCGGCTACCGCGAGTACAGCGAGGCGGACGTCGACACAGTGCGCAGGGTGCGCTGTCTGCTGACGGCGGGGCTGTCGACCACGATGATCGCGCAGATCCTGCCGTGCCTGCGCGACGAGGGGGACAGCCTGGTGCCGACCTGCCCCGACCTCGTCGCTCAGTTGCTCGCCCAGCGGGACCGGATGACCGCGGAGATCGAGGCCCTGCACACCTCTCGCGGCCTGCTCGACAACGTCCTGGCCGCCACTCCTGAGCACCTCAAGACCGGAGCGCCCGCATAGCGCGGCGGCTCGGTCCGCGTCCGTACGGCCTGGCCCGCTCGGCCCGCTTCGAGGCGTCCCGCTAGCTTTCGGCGCCGCCCTTTCCGCAGAATTCCGCGTCGATGACGCCCAGGTAGCCGGATGCGTCGCCCTGCCAGTCACCGTTGATGTTGAAGGCCAGCTGATGCCGGCCGTCCTCCGTGCTGACCAGTCCGGACAGGGAGCCGTTGGTGCGGCCGGTCTTCCCCACCACTGTCACACCGCACGACAGGGTGGCGGACTCGATGCCGAGCCCGTAGCCGAATTCGTCGGCCTCGGACGGCACTGTGGTGAGCATCTGCCGCATCGCGTCCTGCCCCAGCAGTTCGCCCTTGAGCAGAGCCCCGAAGAAGGTGTTCAGGTCACCCGTCGTGGAGATCACCTCTCCCGCCGCCCCGAGGAAGGACATGTTCTGTTCGGTGGCGTCGACGATGGGGGCGTCGGGCTCCTTCTGGTGGAGCCGCGAGTAGCCGACAGGGTGGGGCCGCGGCATCCGGGCCCGGGTCCCGGGGAACGAGGTGTTGCGCAGCCCCAGGGGCCGGACTATGCGCCGCTCGGCCTCGTGTGCGTACGTACGCCCCGTCGCTTTCTCCAGGACCATCCCGGCGAGCACATAGTTGGTGTTGCTGTACCAGGGCGTACCAGGTGCGCCGTGCGGTGCCCGCTTCATCGAGAGGGCGACCAGATCCCCGGGACGGTAGGTGTCGTACCGGTGCTCGGGAAAGCCCGGCCCGGACGTGCGGTGGGCGAACTTTGGGTCGTCGCTGTAGTTGTTCAGCCCACTGGTGTGATTGAGCAGCTGCCGCAGTCGGATCTTGCGGCCGTCGTTCCCGTGGCCACGCACCACACCCGGCAGCCACTTCTCCACGGTGTCGTCCAGGTCGAGCCTTCCCTCCTCCTCCAGTTGCAGCATGAGGGTGGCGATGAACACCTTGGTGATGCTCGCGGCACGGAAGTGCTCCGCCTGCGACCGTTCGCGGTGTGTGCGGGTGTCCGCGTATCCGGCGGAGCCGAACCACCGTCCCCGCTCGTCCCTGGCCTCCGCGGCGACGCCCGGCAGCCCGTCCTCCTCCACTACGGCCCGGAGCGCGTCCTGGGTGGCAGCGTGCCCGCCCGCTCCCGCCCGGGCGGCTGCCGGGGCGGCGTACGCGGCACTGGCGGTGGCACCTGCTCCGAGCACTGTGACCAGCGCCAGGGCGACGGCAGTGGCGCGGGTGGCACGGCTTTTCCTGTTACCGCCGAGGCGGTCGTTCGCTGATTGCATGCCGGGAGGCTAGGGACGGCCGAACCGCCGCGGTACCAGCGAAAGTCAGACCCTGGGCTCTGCCTTTCGGTGTGCCCGGTACACCGAGATCCCGAAGGATGCCGTCACCCCCACCGGCGCACCCAGCCCGGCAACGCGCGCGTGCAGCTCCTCCGGTTCGACGTGCCGCGCGGACGGTCCCATGGCGGCGAGGTTTTCCACGTCCTGTCCGGACAGCTCGACGGTGTACTCCAGTGCCTCGGTTCGCTCCCGTACGAAATGACCGGACAGTGTGCGCTCCAGGCGCTCCTCCTTGTCCGGATCGACCTCCAGCAGCCCGAGCCGGTCACGCAGTTCGCGCAGATGCCGCTCGGTCGGAGTGACCACCAGCAGCGCTCCACGGGGCCTCAGCACCCGGTGGAACTCCGCACCGTTGCGCGGTGCGAAGACATTGAGCACGACGTCCACGCACGCGTCCCGTACCGGAAACGGCCGCCATACGTCCCAGCTGGCCGCCCCCGCACGCGGGTGCGCCCGCGCGGCGCGGCGCAGCGCGTACGGTGACGCGTCCAGCGCGAGTCCCACAGCGCCCGGCAGCGCCTCCAGGACGGCGGCGAGGTAGTGCCCGGTGCCCGCACCGGCGTCCAGCACAGTGCCGTCCTCGCTCTCTCCGCGCACTTCCGGCGAGGCCGCGATCCGGGCGAGTTCCCGGGTCAGCGGCGCATAGTGCCCTGCCTCCAGGAACGCCGTGCGGGCCTGCACCATCGCCGCGCTGTCGGCGTTCATGGTGCGCTTGGCGCCCGAGAGCAGACTCACGTACCCCTGCCGCGCGATGTCGAACGTATGCCGCTGCGGGCAGCGCAGCGACCGCTCGGCCACTTCGAGACCGTCCCGGCAGACGGGGCACCGCACCACCCTCGTCAGCGCCTCCCAGGGCCCGGTGTGCACCGGATCGCGGCGTACGGAACCGGGGCGCGTGGCGGGTGGTTCGGACACGGGGCAGCTTCCTCGGGCGGCGGGAGGGAGCCCCCAGGCTACCGCCGCGCCGCCCCGTCCCCGCCTTCCGGAGCGGCGGCCCGGACCAGGCCCGCGGTGAACCGGTCCGCCGCCTCACCGCGCAGCCGGCCGGCGGGCACTCTGCGCCCGAAGGTGACCAGCAGCAGATCCTGCGCCGCCCCTGACACCGGCGTACCCGTGCCGTACGACCAGTCGAGGTCCTCGGCGCGCAGTGCGACGCCCTCCAGATCGGCGCCGAAGAACTTCAGGCTCCTGGGCGTGACCGTGTCCAGCAGTACGCGGATCCGCTGCTGCGGAACGCGCCGCCCGTGGCCGAGCGCGACAGTGATGTCCAGCCCGTGCACCACGTCGTGCCCCAGCGCCGCCGGGAGGCCGCCCACCGGAGGCTTCCAGGGATGATGAGCGTTGTCCCGCAGCGCAGCCGCAATCCGGGCCGTGCTCATCGCAGCGGCGTCCCTGCGCGCACAGTGGTCGGTCATCCGGTGCAGGTTGCCGCGGGCCCGCAGCAGTTCGCGCAGCATCTGCGAGCGGGACGTGCGGAACCCGGCCGACATATGTGCCGCCACCTCCCGCACCCGCCACCCCGCGCACAGGGAGGGCGCTTCCCAGTCGGCTTCCGCCAGTCCGTCCAACAGCTCGGCCAGCTCCGTGCGTTCGGCTGCTATCGCCTGCTTGATGTCCATTGGCCGCTCCCTGTGCAGCATTCTGCGGTGATCTCCCCAGGGTGTCCGCGGAGCGGCCCATAAGTCCAAGAGAAGGCCCTTCTAGCAGCCAGAAGCAACGGTTATGGCACTGGCTAGGCTGCCGGACATGGATCTGCGGCAGCTTCAGTTCTTCGTCGCCGTGGTGGAGGAGCGCAGCTTCACCAGGGCCGCCGAACGCCTCCATCTGGCCCAGCCCGGCGTCAGCGCACGCATCCGGCAGCTCGAACGGGAGCTGGGCCACCCGCTCCTGGACCGTACGGGGCGTTCGGTGACGGCGACCGAGGTCGGTGAGGCGGTGCTGCCGTACGCCAGGGCGGCGCTGGAGGCCGTCGAGAACGTGCGGCACAGCGCGGACGCGTTCACGGGGCTGCTGCGCGGCCATGTCGCTGTCGGACTGGTCTCCGGCGCGACCGGACAGTTCGACATCGCCTCCGTACTGGCCGACTTCCACAGCGAGCACCCGCGGGTCGATATCGCCCTCACCGAGGACACCTCGGAGCGCATGCTCCAGGCGCTGCTCCGGGGCGAGCTCGACATCGGCGTGCTGGGCCTGGCGGACGAGCACCCGCCCGAGGGCACCACCGCCGAGATCGTGATCGACGAGCCCGTCGCCGTCGCCGTCGCCCCCGACGACCCGCTGCTGGCCCACGGCGACGGGCCCCTGCCGGTGGCGGCACTGCGCGGCCGCGCCCTGATCAGCCTCCCGCGCGGCACGGGCCTGCGCGGCGTGCTCGAACGCGCCTGCGCGGAGGCCGGGTTCCGTCCCCGCGTAGCCTTCGAGGCCGCCGCCCCGCCCCTCCTCGCCCGGCTTGCGGCCCGCGGACTGGGAGCCGCCGTCGTACCCGCCATACCGCCGGACACGGCCGCCGCACTCGGGCTGCGGACGCTGCACCTGACGCCTCAGCCGCGGGCGCGGATCGGCCTCACCTGGCGCACCGGCGGCCCGGCCGGCCCGGCCGCCCGCGCCCTGCTGACCCGGCTGCGCACCGTCCTCAGCGTGCCCCGGAAGGACGACGACAGTGACGCCCTGGCTGAATGGAGTGCATGACGTACTTCCTCACCACCGTCATGGGCGACAGCATCGACGAGCCCGACGAAGCAGCCATACGGCACGCCCTCGACAGCCTGGACGCCCAGGCCGACGAGGAGCACCCGGACATATCGCTGTCCCATGAGTCCGGGTGGACGCTCAGCGCCTTCCGCGACGGTCTGCTGTGGTGGGAGCTGATCGCGGACGCCGGGGACGACGACGGTCCCGCCCCCGGCGCCCTGCGCGACGTTCCCCGAGAGGAGGTCCTGCGGCTGTTCTCACTGCTGGCGGCAGGTCGGATCGACCAGGTCGAAAACCTGCCCTGGCGCAGATGAGGGCATCTGCGCCGGACGGCCTTGCAAAGCCGCCCAGCGGGCCGTCAGGCGGCGAACCCGCCGTACTGCTCGATGAGTTCCACAGCGCGCTGCGTACCGCCCTCAGCGCGCGATTCAGCGCTCAGCCGGGCGCAGCGCCGGGCAACCTCCGGATCGCTACTGAGCGCGCCCAACGCCTCGCGCAGCAGCTCCGGGCTCGCCTCCTCGGTGTCGATGCGGCGTGCGACCCCGAGGGAGACCAGACGGTCGGCGTTCTCGAACTGCTCGGCACCCTGCGGCACGGCGATCATCGGCGTCCCGGTGAGGAGCCCTTCGGCGCTGCCACCCATCCCCGCGTGCGTGACGAACGCGTCGGCCTGCTCCAGGATGGCCAACTGCGGTACCCAGGAGCACACTTCCACATTCCCGGGGATCTCCCCCAGCTCCGCCGGGTCGGTGTATTTGCCGATCTGCAGAACCACATGCCAGCCCGGCAGTCCGCCAAAGGCCGCCAGACAGCGCCGGTAGAACTCGGGCTGCCTGGTGTACGCGGAGCCCAGCGAGACCAGCAGCACCCGCTCGGCGCCCGCCGGGCGCTGCCATGTCCCACGGGCCCTGGGCCCGTCGGCTCGGGGCTCACCGAAGCAGGGGCCGACGAAGGTGACGCGGTCGGTGTCCACCCGCTCGGCGTTGGGCTGCATCACACGCGGGATCATCGCCAGCGCCCGTGGCGGCAGGCCCAGATAGGCATCGACGTCCGTCGTCGCCGCCCCGCAACCGGCCAGCCATGAGGCGCACTTGGCCCGGTAGGAGTCGGCGCCCGGCAGCCCCCACACCTGCGACCCGACCTCCTCCTGGTAGCCGTCCCAGGCCACGAACGTGGGCGAGAGCTGCAGGACGGGCCGGCCCTGCCCCTCGGCCAGCGCACGGGTCGCCAGGGCACCGATGTCGTACAGATAGAGATCGGGCCGGTCCTGGTCGTAGGCGGCCCGCAGCCGGGGCAGGACGGCGATCGCGTCGTCCAGGAAGATCTCCATGGCGGCGATCGGATCGTCCGGCCAGTTGTTGTCCACGACCGGCAGCCCGGACGTGTACGGCACCAGCTCGGCGCCCGTGGAAGCGACGTGTTCGGCAACTGCCGGGTCGTTGGCATACGTCACCCGGTGGCCACGGGCGACCAGCTCCCGGATGATCTCCAGGCTCGGCAGCACATGACTGACTGCGGGAATACCGACCATCGCGATATGCGCGGGGCGGTCAATGGGGCGGGAATCAAGGGCCGTTCGGAATGCACGAGGCATGGGTGATTTTCCGTTCCAGATCTACGGTTCGCACTGTCGGCGAAAACCTGCGGCGAAAGAGGACACGCTCAACGGACCGGCGTGCACGTGCAACCGGTGCGCGGAAGTGAGGCGGGGCGCCGCCTCGCGCGCGTCAGCCGTAGATCTGGTGAAAGTACATGCCGCACAGCGTACCGACATCTCGGTGTCTCACCAACGAGTTACATACCTCGTGAAAACCGCATGCTCATAAGTCTGAGTACTGCGAACAGGAGTTTCCGCTGGCTGGAGTATTCGTTGACGGGGTTGTACCCGAGACGGTCATCCCCGGCATCCGCCCCTGGCGCTGGTCATCGCGGACGACACAGGGCTGCGCGCCGTCGGTCACCACCGGATGCGTCGTGCGCGTGCGGGACCGGTCTCGACACAGTCGTCTGAACCTGCCCGCAGAGAAGAGAGTTCAGTCTTGACCGAGACGTCGCACACGTACACGTCCTACGCACCCCCTGATCCGGACACCGGCCTCCCCTGGCCGAGACAACCGGCCGAACCGGACGTGCACTCGGCCCACACCTGCGGCGCCTCCACAGCCAGGAACGAAACTGCTGCGCGTCTGGGCCTCACCGACCCCTCCGACACGGGAACCCTCGGACTGACCCGCTTCGTCTCACCGCACCCCGAGCGCGGCGAGCGCGGCGAACAGACGGAGCATGCGGACCTGGACGCGGAACTCGCCCACTTCCTCGACACGGTCGAACAGCAGAGATTCGCGGACTCTCCTGGCGCGCTCACTCGAGCGAGGCACCGCAAGGAACGTCCCCTGGAGCGTGTGAAGCAGAAGAGCCGGGAGGAACTGAGCTGGCGGCGAATTCTCAGCGCCCTCTCGGTCACGCTCACCGCACTGATCGTGGTGCTGGTCAGCTTTCTGGGCGCCAAGGCGTCCTATCCGTCGCTCTACGGCCTGGCCCAGGAGTCCGCTCCCCCGAGCGTCGCGCACGCCTGGCCGCTGCTGATCTACGCACCCTGGGTCGCGGCCACGCTCTCCATCCTGCGCACCCGTGCCTACCGCCGCCGCACCGTGCACTCCTGGCTCGTCGTGCTCTTCTTCGCCGCCGTCGCCTCGCTGCTGTGCGTCGCCGACGCGCCGCCCACCCCCGCGGGCATCGCCGTGGCCGGTCTGCCGCCCATCACGGCGCTGCTCTGCTTCCACCAGCTCGTCCGGCAGCTCGACCTCCCGCCGGTACCCGCGGCCCCCTCCCGGCACGCCCGTCCGCCCCACGGGTCCAGCCGCCACCGTTCGGCGGGCTGACGACCGACAGCCGGCCGGGGCGCCCCTGCAAGTGGTCAACCCGGTTGACCGCTCCGGCCGGCAGTATCGTCACGACGGGGCTGCGCCCGGATGTGCGTGCGCTCCCCCTGGCGGCCGAAAAGGGCTGAGCATTTCGACGAGTCCCCCTCCAGGCTGCCGAACCAGTGCGGCAGCCTGGTGTCGAACTCGCCGACCTCACCCGGCCCAGCACCAACTCATGCTCGGCCAGTCGCAGTCGCCCCGAGAGGACGTACAGCCACTCATAGCCCTCGTGAGCCCACAGTTCGGGCTCGGAACGGTCAGCCGGCAACACCATTTTGAACGCCTGTTGCGTCCCGTCTGACGGGTCAACGGCAGCACTGTATTGCCATTGACCCGCTGCGGCTCGAGACGCACCCGCGGATCGCCGACCTCAGGCGCGCCGACCAGCTCATCCAGCGGCACCTGGTGGGCCTCCGCGAGCGGCAGCAGCGGCTCCGGACTGGGGCGCCGCTGCCGGACTCCAGCCCGGAGACGGTGCTCCTGGAATACCGGTCGCCCGCGCGAGCGCGGCCAGGGTGACAGCGCGCCGGATACGCAGCCCCTTGAGCCGCGGGCCGACCTGGCCGACCAACAGACGGCTCTCGACTCCCTCTCCACCCGCCTGCGCCACCAGTTGGCCCCTACCTCGACGAGGAAGACCTCACAACCCCCGACCACCTCCTGCACGGCGACGACTGCACCGGCAACCTCTGGCGCCTCCCAAACACAGAAAGAGCCCCCACCGGAAATCCCCGGCGGGGGCTCTGACGTGCTGCGCTGTGGACCTGAGGGGATTTGAACCCCTGACCCTCTCGTTGCGAACGAGATGCGCTACCGGACTGCGCTACAGGCCCTTGCGACGGATGAAACTTTAGCATCCTCGTCGGGGCGGGAGGAAATCCGTTACTTCGCTGGTCATGGGGCGGTCATTCGTTGGCGGCGCGGGGGCGGTCCTCGTCCTCGTACTGGTCGAAGAGGGGCGTCCGGTCCCGGTCGGAGGCGCGGCGGGAATGGGAGGGCCCGTCGGTCTCTCCTTCCGCGGACTGCGGCTCGGCGACGTGGGCGGTGCTGGAGCGGGCGGAGCTCCACGCGTCCGGGGCCTCCAGGTCGACACCGCGCGTTGCGCGGGGGGCGACCGGGGCGCTCACGTAGGTGGGCAACGGTACCGGTACGGGGTCCCAGCCTTCGCCCTCGGAGGAGTCGCGGTCCCGGGCTCGCTGCTGGTCGACCCACTCCGCGTGGTCGGTCTGCTCGACCAGGGCGCGCCGTTCGGCGGCCTCCTGCTGCTCCACGTGGGCGCGGGCTTCCCGCCGGGCGTCCGTACGGTCCTCACGGTGCGCTTCCGGGTGGGCGCTGCCGCGCTCCCGCTCGGGCGGCGCAGTATCCCGTCGGCCTTCGCGGCCCGTCCCCTGCGCGGCGCCGGCGGCGAGGCGGGGCTCGGTGTCTGCCTCCCGTGCCGCGGCCCGGCGGCGGCCGGATGCGCCCGTGGCGCCGCCGCGCGGCCGCTGGGCGTGCAGACTGCGCGCTGCTGCCTCGGCCTGGCGCCGGTCCATGGTGAAGGCGAAACGGCGCCGCTCCTGGGCGCGCAGATAGACGATGTAGGTGCTCA
Source organism: Streptomyces sp. 3N207 (assembly GCF_052246355.1). Lineage (NCBI taxonomy): Bacteria > Bacillati > Actinomycetota > Actinomycetes > Kitasatosporales > Streptomycetaceae > Streptomyces > Streptomyces sp. 3N207. Next base: position 202,608 of record NZ_JBQQBV010000014.1, read on the forward strand.
GCAGGACGGCGGGGATGGCGGGCACCCACAGCAGGGCGAGTCCACGGACAGCCGCGATGACGGTGCCGACGGTGAAGGCGAGGAACAGCAGCATCGTCGTACGCCGCCGTCGGGCCAGCAGCTTGGCGCGCTTGGCCTGCTTGGCGCGTCTGCCCTCCAGCGCAGCAGCACGCGCCTCGGCGCTCTGCACACGCGGCGCACCCGCACCGTCCGCGGCGGCCCCGGGGTGGTCCCGTCCGGGCTGGGCGGCATCCTCCGACTCCGGCTGCCCGGCTTGAGCCTGCCCGGGACGCTCCACATCACCTGGACCACTGTGCGCACCGCCAGGGGCGCTGTGTGCGGCGTCCGGGCCCCCGTGCGCGGCAGAACGACCGTCGTGGCCGTTCCGGCTGCCGTGGGGCGCGGGCCGTGCGGCGCGGTCCGACGTGCGGTGAGCGTGCACTTCGGTCGGCGCTTCGGCAACTGGGGCGCTGACCATGGTCTTGGGGTCGGCGAAGGCCCGGACGTCCACCGCCTGCTCGGTGACGGCGTCCGGGTCGCTCCCGTACACGTCATCTTCGTAGCCGTCGTCGCCGTGCGCGCTGGGCCGGCCGGGTTCGGCTCCCGCCTTCCGCGCGTACGGATCGTCCGCTGCCCACCCCTCGCGCGCCCGGCGCCGCTCCGCTTCTCTCGCGTAACGGCGCTCCATGCCGGCCTTGCCGGACAGCAGCCGGATGGCGGTGCTGAAGCGTTCCGTCGGACGGGCTTCGTTCAGCTCGTCCTGTCGGCGAAGCCACATCGGCACCAAGTAGGCGGCCCAGGCCCCGACGATGACTGCGTAGATGAGGCCACTGCTGCTCACCCTCACACGGTAGAGGGGATTGCTTGAGCCCATCTGCCAAATAGCCCGGTGTGTCGCACGATCTGGCTGATCCCTCGAGCTTTTTTTGTGACTGCTCGTCCGGGCTAAGTGGAAATGGCCGATAAATGGCCGGTGAAGGGCCGGCCACCTGAGGCTATCCGGACAACCCACAATTCGAACGTTTATTTTATTTCTGTCGAGCGGCCGGGCTGCGACCGATGCCAGCGGGTCAGCAGTCCCTCCGGGACCTCCTCCGCAGTCAGCGCGAACACCAGGTGGTCGCGCCAGGCGCCGTCGATGTGGAGATAGCGCGGGCGGGTGCCTTCTTCCCTGAAGCCAAGCTTTTCCACCACACGGCGACTGGGGAGGTTCTCCGGGCGGATGCACACTTCCACGCGGTGCAGTCCTACGGTACGGAAACAGTGGTCCACTGCGAGTGCCACTGCAGTGGGCATCACACCGCGCCCCGCTACCGCACGGTCGATCCAGTAGCCGATATGCCCGGAGCACATGGAGCCCCAGGTGATGCCCGCCACGGTCAGCTGTCCGGCAAGTCTTCCCTCGTGCTCAACGACAAAGGGAAGCATCCGGCCGGCCTGTGCCTCGGTCCGCAGATGCCGCACCATCTGGCGGAACGTGGGGCGACGCGGCGGCAGGTGGCCGGGGGGCGCGGGCGGGATCGTGGCCTCCCAGGGGCGCAGCCAGTCGCGGTTGCGCTGGTTGACCTCACGCCAGGCCCGTTGGTCGCGCAGCTTTATGGGGCGGAGGGCCGTGGGACCGTCCGCCAGCTCGGCCGGCCACGGTGCGTTCAGCGGGGGTCGTCCCCTCTAGGGACGCCGGACCGGTGGGAGGTGTCCGGCTCGGCGGGGTGGTCGCCCCCGTGGATCTGGTCGACGGCGTGCGGCAGCAGCCGGGTAAGGACCGCCAGTCCGTCTTTGACGCCACCCGTGGAGCCCGGAAGGTTGACGATCAGCGTTCGGCCCGCGACACCGGCGACACCGCGCGAGAGCGCCGCGGTGGGCACTTTTGCCATGCCCTCGGCTCGAATGGCCTCGGGGATGCCCGGGATCTCGTAGTCCAGGACGTCGCGGGTCACCTCGGGGGTCCGGTCGGTCGGGGAGATGCCGGTGCCGCCCGTTGTCAGGACGACGGCGTAGCCCGCCTCCACGGCCTCCTCCAGCGCCTTACGGACGGGCTCACCGTCCGGGACCACCCGTGGCCCGTCTGCGGCGAATCCGAGGGCACTCAGGCCCTCCACGAGCAGTGGCCCGCCCTTGTCGGCGTAGACCCCCGCGGAGGCGCGGTTGGACGCCGTCACGGCGAGGGCACGGTAGGGCGGCCTGGCGCCCGGAGCACCGTGAACGGGACCGAGACTGGTGCCGGAGCCGGGTTCCCGGTGGCTGTGCGGGGACTGTGGGGACCCGTGGCTGTGCGGGTGCCGCCCGGCTTCCTGCTGCTCGGGACCGCTCATGCGCCCTCCTCGTCGGCGAGCGGCCGGCGCGTCCAGTCTCCTGACTTGCCGCCGGTCTTCTCCTCCACCCTGACATCCGTGATGGCTGCCGACTTGTCGACTGCCTTCACCATGTCGATGACCGTCAGAGCGGCGACCGTAACCGCTGTGAGCGCTTCCATCTCGACGCCGGTGCGGTCGGTGGTCTTCACCCGGGCCGCGATCTCGACAGCGTCGTCGGCGACCGTCAGGTCGACCTTGACGCCGGAGACGGCGAGAGGGTGGCACAGAGGGATGAGTTCGGGGGTCTTCTTGGCGCCCATGATCCCCGCGATCCGGGCGGTGGCCAAGGCGTCTCCCTTGGGCATGCCCTCGCCCCTGAGCAGTGCGACGACCTGCGGCGAGACGAGCACGCGTCCGGTGGCGCGGGCCGTCCTGGCAGTGACGTCCTTCTCGGACACGTCGACCATCCGCGCGGCCCCGGACGCGTCGACGTGGGTGAGGTGCTGCTGGGGGCTGGTCATGGTTCTCCCGGTCCTGTGCTGTGCCCAGACACGGTACCGGCAGCGGCAGGACTGCGGCCCGGCGCGTCAGTCGAGGAGTACGACCGTCACTTCGTCCCCTGGGGTGAGCCGGCCGGTCTTCTCGGGGATGTCGATCAGGGCGTTGGCCTGTGCGAGGGCGGCGATCAGGTGGGAGCCCGCTCCGCCGACCGCGCGGACGCTGCCCATGTCGTCCTCCTCGCCGGACGGGGTGTAGTCGCCCCGCAGGAACTGCCGCTTGCCTTCCGGTGAGGTCAGTGCGGCATCTCCGCTCAGGCGGGCGCGTACGGTCCGGCGGCGTACGGGCTCCTGGCCCATCAGGGTGCGCAGTGCCGGGCGGACGAACAGTTCGAAGGAGACGTAGGCGCTCACCGGGTTGCCCGGAAGGGTCAGGATGGGGGTGCGGTCGGGCCCGATCAGGCCGAAGCCCTGGGGCTTGCCCGGTTGCATCGCCAGTCTCCGGAACTCCACCAGGTCACCGGCGGCGTCCGTGCGGTCCTCCTCCTCGCCGCCCCGGAAGGCGTCCACCCGGGAGAGCGCTTCCTTGACGACGTCGTAAGCGCCGACGCTGACCCCGCCGCTGGTGACGACCAGGTCGGCCCGGATGAGCTGGTCCTCGATGGTGGCGCGCAGCGTCTCCGCGTCGTCGGCCACCGCTCCGACCCGGTAGGGGATGGCTCCGGCTGCGCGTGCTGCGGCGGTCAGTACGAAACTGTTGGCGTCGTGGATCTGGCCGGGGCCCAATGGTTCCCCCGGGGTGACGAGTTCGCTGCCGGTGGACAGAACCACGACCCGGGGCCGCGGACGGACCGTGACCGTACCGCGTCCGATGGCCGCCAGCAGGCCCACCTGTGCGGGGCCGAGGACGGTGCCCGCCTTGAGTGCGACAGTGCCCGGTTTGACGTCGCTGCCCTTGGCCCGTACGTGCTGCCGGGAGAGCACCGGGCGGTGCACGCGTACCTGGCCGGAGGCGCCCTGGGGCGAGTCACTGAGTGCGGCCATGGAGTCCGCGGGGCCGCCGCCTGTGCCGCCGTCCGTCCACTCGACAGGGACGACGGCTTCCGCCCCGGGCGGGAGGGGTGCACCGGTCATGATGCGGGCCGCCTCGCCCGACGCGACAGTCAGCAGGTCCGAGCTGCCCGCAGCGATGTCGCCGATGACGCTGAGCACCGCGGGGAACTCCTCGCTGGCACCCTCGACGTCGGCTGTCCGTACGGCGTAGCCGTCCATGGAGCTGTTGTCGAACGGCGGGAGAGCCGCGGGGACGATGACGTCATCGACCAGGGTGCAGCCCTGCGCGTCGAGCAGGTTCAGCTCGATGGGGTCCAGCGGGCGGACGCTGCGGAGGATGTCCTCCAGGTGCTCCTCGACCGACCAGGTCTTGCTCAAGACTTACATCTCCTCGGTGACGTAACCGCGCAGCCAGTCCCGGAACTCCGGGCCCAGGTCCTCACGTTCGCACGCGAGCCTGACAATGGCACGCAGGTAGTCCGCCCGGTCGCCGGTGTCGTAGCGACGGCCGCTGAAGACGACACCGTGCACAGGGCCGCCCAGGGACTCGTCGGCGGAGAGGGCCTGGAGGGCGTCGGTGAGCTGGATTTCGCCGCCCCTGCCGGGCTCGGTCTTGCTGAGGACCTCGAAGACGGCCGGGTCGAGCACATAGCGGCCGATGATGGCCAGATTGCTGGGCGCCTCTTTGGCCGAAGGTTTCTCCACCAGGTCGGAGACTCGCACCACATCGCCCTCGGAGGTGGGGCCGGCCGCTGCGGCGCCGTACAGGTGGATGCTGCCCGGGTCGACCTCCAGCAGCGCGATGACACTGCCGCCGCGTTCCTCCTGCACCTCGATCATGCGGGAGAGCAGGGGGTCGCGCGGGTCGATCAGGTCGTCGCCGAGCAGTACGGCGAAGGGCTGCTCCCCCACGTGCGGGGCTGCGCACAGGATGGCGTGCCCCAGGCCGCGCGGGTCGCCCTGCCGGACGTAGTGCATGGTCGCCAGATCGCTGGACTCCTGGACCCGGGCGAGCTTTCCGTCGTCACCCTTGTCACGGAGTACCTGCTCCAGCTCATAGTTGCGGTCGAAGTGGTCCTCCAGGGGGCGCTTGTTGCGCCCGGTGACCATGAGGACGTCCGAGAGCCCGGCTGTCACGGCTTCCTCGACCACATACTGGATCGCGGGCTTGTCGACGACCGGAAGCATCTCCTTGGGTGTGGCCTTTGTCGCAGGCAGGAAGCGCGTGCCCAGGCCGGCTGCGGGGATGACTGCCTTGGTGATCCGTGCGCGGGGAGAAGTCATGTCCCGCACCATAACCGCTGACTTGATGTGGAAGATAAGCGTCCACGGTGTTCATCGTGTTTGTAGGGTTTATTGGGTTTGTTGCGTATTGCGGCGCGGAAAGGGTTGGGCGTTCCCATGGGCGAGCCGGAGGCCGTCGGCCACCGTAGTAAGCGCGAGTTGCGCCGCACTGTCCTGTCTGCGAGGAGAACATTGACGGCGGGTGACCTCCAGGCAGCCGCGCACGCCCTGGCCCAGCACGTGCTGGAGCTGCCGGAGCTGGCCGGTGCCGCCACGGTCGCCTCCTATGTATCGGTCGGCAGCGAGCCGGGCACCGGCCCTCTTCTGGAGTCGCTGCGCGGGCGGGGCGTACGGGTGCTGCTGCCGGTGCTCCAAGAGGACAACGACCTCGACTGGGCGGTCTACGAGGGCCCGGAGGCGCTTGTGGCGGCCGGGCGCGGGCTGCGCGAGCCGTCCGGGGCACGCCTAGGCCCGGAGGCGGTCACGCAGGCCGACGCGGTGCTGCTGCCGGGGCTGGCCGTGGACCGCAGCGGACTGCGGCTGGGACGTGGTGCCGGCTGCTACGACCGGGTGCTCGCCCGGCTGGCGGCGCGCGGCGCACAGCCGGCATGTGCGGTGCTGCTGTACGACGGTGAAGTGGTCGACCGTATCGACGGCGAGGAGCACGACCGGCGGGTGGAGACGGCCGTGACCCCGAGCGGAGTACACCGCTTCGGGGTCACCGAGGGCTGAACGGACGGCTGAAGGGGCACTGGGCGGCCGTGCCCCGACCGGCGTCACGGCGTGCGGCCGGCCGGGGTGTGCCGGGCGGTCAGGGGGTGAGGGCCATCTGGTCCTCGGTGGCCTTGTTGACCGCCTTCTCGCTGTAGGGCCACTTCAGGAACTCGCCCTTGGCCCACTTGTCGGTCTGGTCGGTGTAGTGCGCGTTGTAGGCGTGCCCGGACGCTCCGGTGAGGTTGATCCACCGGGAGTTGTCCATGTCGCCCATGTCGACGACCATCCGCATCGACGGCACCCAGGTCACGTCGTACCCGCCCGCCGCGTTCCAGCCGGTGGCGTTGACGGCTGCCTCGCCGCCGCCCAGGTCCCAGGGGCCGCGGTTGAGGAGCCACTGCATGTAGCCGGGCCCTTCGGTGCCGATGGTCTGGTTCTTGAGCATCAGCCGGTGCAGCCTGCCCCAGCTCCAGGTGTTGATGTCCTTGCCGAGCTTCGAGGTGAGCTCCCAGCGCGCGTCCTTCATGGCGTGCGCCAGCAGGTCGTCGCGGTTCTTGTCGCCCTTGTGGGTGGAGGTGTCGCGCGTCTTCCACCACTCGCTGTCGGGCTGCTTGAGCAGCTTGCGTACGACCTCGAACCAGCGGTCGCCACCGTCGGGCTGCGCCTCATCGGGGGAACGCTGTCCGCACTCGCGCACCAGTCGCTGGTTGCCGTCCAGGTCGTCGACAGGGCCGGAGTCGTCGGAGGGCGCGACGTACAGACAGTCGCCCTTGACCCGCAGTTCCTTGGGCAGCTTGTCACCGAAGGCGAGCTTGAGGAGGTTGCGCCAGACGGCGTTGAAGTAGGCGGCGGGCGCCGAGTCGGAGTCCTGGGTGTAGTCCCAGCCCTCCAGCAGCTTCTGTGCGTTGCGTACGTACTTGTCGTCGACCTCGATCTTCAGCAGGTAGGGCACCAGCAGCTTGGCGATCTCGCTGCTGTTGTCCATCTGCATCGTCTCCATGTCGTCCATGGAGATCTTCCCGCCGTCCTTGATCTTCGACTGGATGAGGTCGTTGATCCGCTGACTGCGCGCTCCGTAACCCCAGTCGTCGGTGAGCAGGTAGGGATACTTCTCGCGGTCCACGACGGCCTGGTTGGCGGTCACGATGTAGCCACGCTTCGGGTTGTACTCCCACGGCAGGGCACGCTGGGGAACGTAGCCCTTCCAGCGGTAGTTGGGGTCCCATCCGGGTGCCGGATAGCGCCCGTCGCCCTTGTCCCGCACCGGGATACGGCCAGGTGCCTGGTAGCCGATGTTGCCCTTGGTGTCGGCGTAGATGAGGTTCTGCGAGGGGACGGCGAAGTCCCGGGCAGCCGCGCGGAATTCGGAGAAGTCCGAGGCCCGGTTGAGCTTGAAGACGGCGTCCATGGTCTTGGAGGGCTCCAGGGCGGTCCACCGGAGCGAGACCGCGTAGCCGTCCCCGCGGTCCGGTGCGGCGTTGCCGACGGGGGACTTGTCGCCGACCTTGCGCAGCTCCTTGTCGCGGTCGGAGACGATGGGCCCGTTGTTGGTCTCGCGTACGGTGATGGTGCGGTCCTTGCCGCCGGCGACCTTGATGGTCTCCTCACGGGTGCGGTACGGGACTTCCTTGCCGTCGTAGAGGTAGTGCCCGTCGCGGACCTTCTCCAGGTAGAGGTCGGTCACATCGGCGCCGAGGTTGGTCATGCCCCAGGAGATCTGCTGGTTGTGGCCGATGACGACGCCGGGCATGCCGGAGAAGGTGAAGCCGGAGACGTCGTAGGGGCAGGATTTGTCCACCGAACGGCAGTGCAGGCCCATCTGGTACCAGACGGAGGGCAGTTGCGGCGCCAGATGCGGGTCGTTGGCCAGCAGCGGCTTGCCGGTGGTCGTGTACTTTCCGGAGACGACCCAGGAGTTGGAGCCGATGCCGCTGCCGTTCGGGCCGAGCAGCCCGGGGATCTCGTCCAGCTTCTTGGCCACGGTGCCCATCTGCGTACTGGCCCCCTGAGCCGCCTCACCGGCCGCCTGAGCGCCGTTCGCACCCTCGGAGGCTCCGGGAGTCGTCTCACCCGCTCCCGAGCCCGCAGCGGGCTGTTCACCGTCCGCTCCCGGCTGCCCGGTACCGGTGCCGTCGGACCCGCTCTGGGCACCGCTCTGGCCGCCCTTGGCCTTCGGGTCGAACTTCTTGGTGGCGGGGTCGACCGAGCCCTTGTCGACTATCGGCCTGTTCCTGTCGGTCGGGTAGTCCGGATACAGGTCCTCGATCTGGTCCTTGTCCAGGCGGCTGGTCATCAGCGCCCGGTCGGTCTCGTCCGAGAGGTTGCCGCGCAGGTCCCAGGCCATCGCCTTGAGCCAGGCGACCGAGTCCACCGGGGTCCAGTCGGCGGGCTGGTAGTCCTTGCCCGCAAGGTCGAGGGCGGCGTACTCGACGGAGAGCGCCGAGCCCTTGTGGTCCTTGAGGTAGGCGTTGACACCCGCCGAGTAGGCCCTGAGGAAGTTCTTGGTCTTTTCCGGGAGTTGCGCGTACTCCTTCTCGGCCACCTTGCGCCAGCCGAGGGTGCGCAAGAAGGCGTCGGTCTGCACCTGACCGTCACCGAACATCTCCGAGAGCCGCCCGGCGGTCATGTGCCGGCGTACGTCCATCTCCCAGAAGCGGTCCTGCGCCTGGACGTACCCCTGGGCCAGGAAGAGGTCTTTGGAGTTGTCGGCATAGATCTGCGGAATGCCACTGCTGTCCCGCTTCACGCTCACCGGCGCTGCCAGCCCCTTGAGTTTGAGCGTGCCGGTCGTCTGCGGGAAGGAGTCCCGGACGGTGCTGATGCCCCAGTAGGTGCCGCCGCCGATGCCTGCCACGAGCAGCAGCACGACGACGATCACGATGAGGCGGGCGCGTCGCGAGGTCTTCTTGGCGGGCATCGCTGTCCTTCGAGGGGCAGGGTGGACCTTGACTGAGGGGACCGGACGGGCTCGATCCGTACGGAGCAACCATAGGCCGACCCTCGATTCGCCCGGACAGCGAGTCACCCCCTACGAATTCTCCCGGGGGCATATTCAAGCAATGGTAAATTGTTAGCTACCCAAACGAACTAGCCGGCTGCCGGACACCTGTCCGGGAGCCACGCCCAGCCATGGGTGAGGCGTTAAGAACTCGTCAGGAAAACGTCAGGAGATCGTCAGACCCGCCACACGCAGCCACTCGCCCCCTCAGGAACCCGCGCTCCGACGCCGATCCCCGCGCTCGGAGCACCCCGCTCGTGCACTCAAGGAGAGAGCCCCGGCCAGAGAGGACCGTGCCCTGACCGTCCACAGCCTCAACCAGCTCCTGCTGTTCAGCGCCCTCGTTCTGCTCATCGCCGTCGCGGCGGTCCGTCTCTCCTCGCGCAGCGGACTACCCAGCCTGCTCGTCTACCTGGGGATAGGCATCGCCATAGGGCAGGACGGCATCGGCTTCGGTTTCTCGAACGCCGCGCTGACGCAAGTCCTCGGATACGCCGCCCTGGTGGTGATCCTCGCCGAGGGCGGGCTCGGCACGAAGTGGCGCGACATCCGGCCCGCCATCCCTGCCGCCGCCGTGCTGTCGACGTTCGGCGTGGCCATCAGCGTGACCGTCACGGCGCTGGCCGCGCACTACCTGGTCGGACTCGACTGGCAAGCGTCGCTGCTGATGGGCGCCGTGGTCTCCTCCACGGACGCCGCAGCCGTCTTCTCCGTACTGCGCAGGGTGCCGCTGCCCAAGCGGCTCACCGGCGTGCTGGAGGCCGAGTCCGGGTTCAACGACGCGCCTGTCGTGCTGCTGGTCGTCACCTTCTCCTCGCTCGGCTCCGAGCACCACGCCTGGTACTTCCTGCTGGGCGAGATCCTGCTGGAGCTCGCCATCGGGCTGGTGGTGGGCCTGGTCGTCGGCAAGCTGGGCGAGCTGGGCATGCGCCATGTGGCACTGCCCGCTTCGGGGCTGTATCCCATCGCCGTGCTGGCGCTGTGCTTCCTGGCGTACGCCGGAGGCGCCATGGTGCACGGTTCCGGCTTCCTGGCCGTCTATGTGGCTGCGCTGATCCTGGGCAACGGCAAACTGCCGCACCGGCCCGCTGTGCGCAGCTTCGCCGACGGAGTGGCCTGGATGGCGCAGATCGGCCTCTTCGTCCTGCTGGGTCTGCTGGTGACCCCGCACGACCTGTGGAAGGACTTCTGGCCCGCCATACTGATCGGGCTGGCCCTCACCCTGGTCGCCCGCCCGCTGTCGGTCTTCCTGTGCCTGGACCGGTTCCGCATGCCCTGGCAGGACAAGACGCTGCTCTCCTGGGCCGGGCTGCGGGGCGCTGTGCCCATCGTGCTGGCGACCATTCCGATGGTCGCCCAGGTCGAAGGCAGCCAGCGCATCTTCAACATCGTCTTCGTGTTGGTGGTCGTCTTCACCGTGCTGCAGGGACCCACCCTTCCCTGGCTGGCGCGGAAACTGCGACTGAACGAGAGGGACGAAGCGGCGGACCTCGACATCGAGTCCGCACCCCTGGAGCGGCTGCGCGGACATCTGCTGTCCGTGGCCATCCCGCCGTCGTCCCGGATGCACGGTGTGGAGATCACCGAACTGCGCCTCCCCGCGGGCGCCGCCGTCACCCTGGTCGTACGCAACGGAACGAGTTTCGTGCCTCTGCCCTCCACAGTGCTGCAGCACGGTGACGAGCTGCTGGTCGTCGCGACCGACCAGGTACGCGATGCGGCCGAACGGCGGCTGCTGTCGGTCAGCCGCGGCGGCAAGCTCGCCGGCTGGCTGGGCTCCGGAGGGAGCACAGCAGTGCGCCGGTGACTGCGGAACGGTGCCGGGGGGCCGACTTGTAGCGCGATCACTGCCGGGCTTGTGGCACGTTTTACGAAAAACTGCCTCTGCCCGTTATCCTCATGGCGGAAAGATTCACCCCGACTCTGCCTGAAGCAGAGCTGGCGCGACCGCTCGGCGGCCACGGTCCGGAAAGCCCACCCCTGCATCGGACCGGGTATCTACCCCGGTCCTGCGCAAGAGGACAGCTCTCGGCGCGTCACCCTGAACGCGCTATCAGGCGGCAGAAAGGCCCGGCCGTGGAATCCCCGGCCACCGAGAACAACCACGCACAGACCGGCACAGCGCACGAGAAGCGGCGCTCCAGGCGCTCCTCCGAGCGCCCCGGGTACGGACAGCTGCTGCGCACCGAGGGAGCATGGTCCTTCCTGCTGCCGGGCTTTCTGGCCCGCCAGCCCTACGCGATGCTGACCATCAGCATCGTCCTGCTCGTCCAGCACACCACCGGATCGTTCGGGCTGGCGGGCGCCGTGTCTGCGACTGCGGGCATCTCCATGGCCCTCATCGCGCCGCAGAGCGGCAGGCTCGCCGACCGGTTCGGACAGGGCGCCGTTCTCGCTCCTCAGGTGTTCCTGCACGCCCACGCCGTCGGAGCGCTGATCTCCGCCGCTCTGCTGGACGCGCCGCTGTGGGCGCTGTTCGTCGCAGCAGTGCCGGCGGGCGCCACCGCTCCGCAGATCAGCCCCATGGTGCGCGCCCGGTGGGCGGCGCGGCTGCAGGGGTCGCCACTGATGACAACGGCAGCGGCCTTCGAGTCGGTGACGGACGAGTTCACGTTCGTGGTCGGCCCGGTGCTCGCCACGGCGCTGTGCACCGGGGTGCATCCGGCCGCCGGACTCGTGGCCGAGGCAGGCGTCTCACTGGCGGGCGGGCTGGTTTTCGCCGCGCAGCGCCGTACGCAGCCGACGCCGGTCCGCACGGCCGCCGACGCGGGCGCGGGCGCGGGCGAGCAAGGAGAGGCCGCCGACGACGCCGCACAGCTGGCGGGCCGTGCCACGTCCGCACTGGCCGTCCCCGGGGCACGTGTGCTGGTCGCAGCAGTGCTCGGGATCGGGATGGTTTTCGGCGGTATGCAGGTCTCGCTCACCGCGTTCACCGAATCGATCGGCCAACCGGGCATCAACGGCGTGATGTACGGCTTTTTCGCGGCGGGCAACATGCTTGCGGCCGTCGCCGTGGGTGCCATCCGGTGGAAGCGCGGACCGCAGACCCGGCTGCTCATCGCGTACCCGGGGCTGGTGGTTGCTGCGGCACTGGTGGCCCTCACTGCGCAGCTGGGACCGTGGGTGGTGCTGCTGGGCGCACTGGGGACGCTGATCGGGCTGTGTGTGGCCCCGTGCATGATCACCTGCTTCACTCTGATCGAGACGCTGGTTCCGGCGGGCGCCCGTACAGAAGCGTTCACCTGGCTGACAGGCGCGGTCGCGCTGGGACAGGCGGCGGGCTCGACAGCGGCGGGCCAGCTCGCGGACCACTCGGGAGCCGGCACCGGTTTCCTCACCCCGCTGGCCGGTACGGGCCTGGCTCTGCTGGTGCTTCTCGCGTTCAGAAAAGCGCTGCATCCTCCGCACAGCGGGCTGGTCGCGGCACGTGGGCTGGGTCACCGAACGACGGTCTCAGTGGACTGATGCGCGGGAATGCTGCACTATGGAGCGTTGTTAGCACTCAACGAGTGAGAGTGCCAGGAGGAAGAACGTGCCGACGTACCAGTACCAGTGCACCGAGTGCGGCGAGGGCCTCGAGGTGGTGCAGAAGTTCACGGACGACTCGCTGACCGAGTGCCCCAGCTGCCAGGGCAACCTCAAGAAGGTCTTCTCGGCGGTCGGCATCGTCTTCAAGGGCTCCGGCTTCTACCGCAACGACAGCCGCAGCTCCTCGTCGAGCAGCAGCTCCGCCTCCAAGAGCTCCTCCTCGGACTCGTCGAGCAAGAACGGCGACTCCAAGAGCTCGTCCTCCACTTCGGACTCGGCGTCTTCCGGCTCGTCCTCCTCGGAGTCGAAGTCCTCCGGCAAGAGCGACAGCAAGAGCACTGCCAAGGCGGGCACTTCGGCCTGAGCCGCCGCTCCGAGGGCCTGGCGACGGGCCCGCTCACTCCCCCTGCCCAGCGCCAGGCGTACGCCCTTAGGGTGACCGCATGAGCGAACAGGCAGAGATCGGTGTCATCGGCGGTTCCGGCTTCTACTCCTTCCTCGACGATGTGACCGAGATCACCGTCGAGACGCCCTACGGCCCGCCGAGCGATTCCCTCTTCCTGGGCGAGACCGGCGGTCGCCGAGTCGCATTCCTGCCGCGCCATGGCCGCGGCCACCATCTGCCGCCGAACCGCATCAACTATCGCGCCAACATCTGGGCGCTGCGCTCGGTGGGCGTACGGCAGATCATCGCGCCCTGCGCGGTCGGCGGTCTCCAGCCGCAGTACGGCCCCGGCACGCTGGTGGTGCCGGACCAACTGGTGGACCGTACGAAGTCGCGGCAGCAGACCTTCTTCGACGGAGAGCGCCTAGCCGACGGCACCATTCCGCAGGTCGTCCACGTCGCCTTCGCCGACCCGTACTGCGAGGCCGGCCGCCAGGCCGCGCTGCGGGCTGCCCGCGGCCAGGGGTGGGAGGCGGTCGACGGCGGCACGATGTGCGTCATCGAAGGCCCGCGCTTCTCGACCCGCGCCGAGTCCCGCTGGCACGCGGCGCAGGGCTGGGCCGTCGTGGGCATGACCGGGCACCCCGAAGCGATCCTCGCCCGCGAGCTGGAGCTGTGCTACTCCTCGCTGGCCCTGGTCACAGACCTGGACGCGGGCGCCGAAGCCGGTGACGGTGTCTCCCACGAGGAGGTGCTGCGCGTCTTCGGCGAGAACATCGGGCGGCTGCGCGAGGTGCTTTTCGACGCGGTACGCGAAATGCCCGCAGCGGACGAACGCAAGTGCGAGTGCGGGGCGGCGTTGGGCGGGCTGGAGCCCGGGATCACGCTGCCCTGACCGGGAGAGTCCCCCTCCCGGGTGACGGAGTTGTCCACAACTTCCCAGTCATCCACAGATTTTCGACGCCTTCAGCGGGATTCCGTCGAGGGGTTCACCGTAGTCACCGAAGGCCGTGACCAGGCGGTGCTTCTCCCTGTGATGGCTGGTGGTGAGCGTCGTGCCCCGATTTCGGAACCCGGTTCCCGAGGAGTCCCTTCCCCGTACGCGGCTGCGCGCCCCCGTTCCCGACTTCCCACCCGTGCGTGCTGGACGGGGCTCCCGTCGGCTGCGGCGGGGGCTGGGGCGCCGCAGGGTCCTCGCGGCCGCGCTGGCCGTCTCGGCTGCAGGGCTTGCGGTCGGTGCCCCGGGCGGCGGTGCGGCGGACGACGCCGGCAGCGGTGGGTCCGGCGCCGCTGGGGGACGGCAGGGCGCTGAGAGATCTGTCACGGAGCAGAGTGCACAAATGGCTCCCGTCTCCTCGCCGGTAAGGATCGCCGACCCCGCAACGGTCCGGCTGCTGAACCCCGGCGACAGGATCGATGTACTGGCGAGCACGTCCAAGAGGGCTTCCGCCCGGGTAGTGGCCACAAATGTCCGAGTGGCCCATGTGCCGAAGTACGGCGACACTGTCTCGGGCGGCGGAGCCGAGGGCGCGCTGATCGTTGTCGTCGTGCCCCGGCGCGCAGCGGCAGCGCTGGCGGGCGCCGCGGCGAAGTCCCGGTTGGCGGTGACGCTGTGCTGAGCCGTCTGCGGCCTCTGTCACGCCTGGGGCGCCAGGGTCGTATGTGCATGAACCACTGCGTCCGAGGGCAGGTGAGCCGCCGGTCCCTTTCGTGGGCGCTGTCCGCAGTGCCGTGTGCTCTCGGTCTCCCGCTCGCAGTCAGCATCGTCACTTGGTTCTGGAAGAGGAAGTCCGTTGAGCAACGACGCACCCGCACCCGAGAAGAAGGGCGTCCTGGCCGGCTTCAAGGAATTCCTGATGCGCGGCAACGTGGTCGAACTGGCCGTTGCCGTGGTCGTCGGAGCAGCCTTCAGCAAGATCGTCGACGCAATCGTCAACGGCTTCATCAACCCGCTGGTCGGTGCCATCGGAACCAAGGATCTGGACAAGTACCGCTCCTGCCTCAAGGGACCTTGCGAGATCAGTCCCACAGGCGAGGTGACCAAGGGCATCACGATCCACTGGGGCCCTGTGCTCAGCGCCACACTGACCTTCCTGATCACGGCGGCGGTCGTCTACTTCCTGATGATCCTGCCGATGAACAAGTTCAAGGAGCGCCAGCAGGCAAAGGCCGACCCGGTGGAGGTGCCCAAGACCGAGGTCGAGCTGCTCACGGAGATCCGCGACGTGCTGCTCGCACAGCACACGGGCCAGGATGGCTCTTCCGGCTCCCAGGACGGCTCCGGGCCGGCTGGTCCGGACGGCTCGGTGGGGCCGCAGCGCGGTGGTGGCGTCAGCACTCACAAGTAGCGCGGCAGTCCGCAGGGGCGGCGCAGCCCTCCCGGCCGGGCAGCGGGCCCAGTGCTTGCCCCAGTGGCGGCAGTGGCTCCTCCGCGGACGGCTGGACCGTGCGGAACAGGAATCAGGCAGTCCGGCGCTGTGTGCGGACGTTGTGCGGGCTGCTGGTCCGGACTCAGATGTGGTGGGGCGGCTTCTCGTCGAGGAAGCGGGCGAGGTCGGCGTTCGCTCCCCCGGATGCGCCGCCTGCCCCCTCGCCCCAGCCCTGGTCGGCGTCGTCCGAGGACGGGCGGCTCAGCGGGTCGTCGAAGACCAGCGAGGCCGCCGCATCACGCGGCATTTCCGGCCGGAGTGAGGACTGCGGTTCGACGCTCATGGCTCAAGCGTACGGCCGTCGCAAGCGCCTGCTGGTATTGATGCTTCATGGACACTCACGACGCCCAGGGGCCGCGCCCCGTGCAGGAGCCGCCGACCGGTACTCGGGACGCGCTGACAGACGTGCCCGGCCTGCGCGTGGGCCACGCGCAGCGGACGGAGGACGGCTGGCTGACCGGTACAACCGTGGTGCTGGCTCCGGAGGAGGGCGCGGTCGCGGGGGTGGACGCACGGGGCGGGGCACCGGGAACGCGCGAGACGGACGCCCTGGACCCACGGAACCTGGTCGAGCGCATTCACGCCGTCGTCCTCAGCGGGGGCAGCGCGTTCGGTCTGGACGCCGCCTCGGGCGTGATGAGCTGGCTGGAGGAGCAGGGCCGTGGCGTACCGGTGGGTCCCGACCCCCGGCAGGTGGTCCCTGTGGTCCCGGCAGCGGTCATCTTCGACCTGGGGCGCGGGGGCCGCTGGAGCGCGCGGCCGGATGCGGCGCTGGGTCGTCAGGCGGTGGAGGCGGCGGCCTCGACGGAGCCGGGCGCGCCGGTTGCGGAGGGCAGTGTGGGGGCCGGGACGGGGGCCGTGGTCGGCGGCCTCAAGGGCGGGATAGGCACGGCGAGCACCCGGCTGGCGTCGGGAGTGGTGGTCGGCGCACTGGTGGTCCTCAATGCCGCAGGCTCGGCGACGGATCCGGCGACGGGCGTCCTCTACGGCGAACTGGCCGACGGCCTGCCGCACATCCCGTCCGAGGACGAGCACGCCGAGGCCGAGATGCTGCGCTCGGAAGCGAAGGAGGAAACCGCGAGACGGGCCGCGGGCACGCTACGGCCGGCCTTGAACACCACGCTGGTGGTGCTCGGGACGGACGCGAGTCTCAGCCGCCCCCAGGCACAGCGGCTGGCGGGCAGCGCCCACGACGGGCTGGCGAGGGCAGTGCGTCCGGCGCATCTGATGCACGACGGCGACACGGCCTTCGCGCTGGCCGTGAGCTCACGCGAGTTGCAGGGCGGCGAATTCAACGAGGTGCTGGCCGCAGGTGCCGACGTGGTGGCCCGCGCCGTGGTGAAGGCGGTACGGGTCGCGGATGGTGTGGATGGGTCCGGCGGCGTCTTTCCCTCGTACACCGACCTCTACGGCCCCGCGCTGTCCGAACCGGAAGGAGACAACTCCCCGGAGGAGGACCTGGAGCACGGCGCCGGGGGCTGACGGGGCCGTGGCGCTGGAAGCCGACGGGAGCACGGGGCTCCAAGGCGGCGGGACCACAGCGCCGTGAGGCGGAGGAAGCGTCCGCCGGGGTGGCCCCGGCGACGGACCGCGGAACGGTGCCGCCGCCGGGTAGGCCGTCGAGTGGGACCAGCTCAGACGCTTGCCGGAATGCGGGCCTCGGCGCCGTCCTTCGCCGGGGTGGTCTCCACCTTCGGGGCCTGCTTTCGGGCGCCCTTGAGGAGGAGGGTGGTACCGGCCGTGACGACGGTTCCGGCCGCGATCGCGACGAGGTAGAGCAGCGGGGAGCCGATCAGCGGCACGACGAAGATACCGCCGTGAGGCGCCCGCAGTGTGCTCCCGAAGGCCATCGAGAGCGCGCCGGTGACCGCTCCGCCCGCCATCGAGGCGGGGATCACCCGCAGCGGATCGGCGGCGGCGAACGGAATCGCTCCCTCACTGATGAAGGAGGCTCCGAGCACCCAGGCGGCCTTGCCGTTCTCCCGTTCGGTCTTGGTGAAGAGGCTTCCGCGCACGGTCGTGGCAAGGGCCATGCCCAGGGGCGGCACCATTCCGGCGCCCATGGCGGCCGCCATCACCATCAGGCTGCCGTTGCCGGGGTCGGCGCTGGCGATACCCCCGGTGGCGAAGGTGTAGGCGACCTTGTTGACCGGCCCGCCCAGGTCGAAGCACATCATCAGGCCGATGAGCAGCCCGAGCAGGATGGCGTTGGTCCCGGTCAGCCCGCTGAGCCAGTCGGTCATGGCCTTCTGCGCGGTGGCGATCGGCTTGCCGACGACGACGAACATCAGCGCGCCGACGATCGCCGACGAGATCAGCGGGATGACGACGACCGGCATGATGCCGCGCAGTACGGCCGGGATATTGACCTTCTGAATGGCCATCACGAGGCCGCCCGCGAGCAGACCCGCCACCAGGCCGCCGAGGAAGCCCGCCTCGATCTGGACGGCGACGGCACCGCCCACGAAACCAGGCACGAGACCGGGCCGGTCGGCCATGCCGTAGGCGATGTATCCGGCGAGGACGGGCACGAGGAAGCCGAAGGCGAGCCCACCGACCTGGTTGAGCAAAGCGGCCCAGCTGTGGGCCTCGGTCCACACGAAGTGGTCGGCCACGGACTTGGCGTTGGCGACCTCGTACCCGCCGATGGCGAACGACAGGGCAATCAGCAGGCCGCCCGCGGCGACGAACGGAACCATGTAGCTGACGCCGGTCATCAGCCAGGTCCGCAGCCGGGTTCCGAACCCGTCTCCTTCCTCGGCGCCCTGGTCCATGGGGGCGGTGGCAGAGGACTTGGGCGCGGTCTCCCCGCGTGCGGCCTTGTTCCGCGCCTCCTCGATGAGTTCGGCGGGACGGTTGATGGCGGCCTTGACCCCCACATCGACGGTGGGCTTACCGGCGAAACGTCCGCGCTCCCGTACTTCGACATCGTGGGCGAAGATCACGGCGTCGGCGGCGGCGATCACCGAGGGGTCGAGCCGCTGGAAACCGGCGGAGCCCTGGGTCTCCACCGTCATCACAGTGCTGGACGCGCTCTCCTCGGCCGCCCTCTCCAGGGATTCAGCGGCCATGTAGGTGTGGGCGATCCCGGTGGGGCAGGAGGTGACGGCCACGATCCGGAAGGGCTCGGGGGCCGGCGCCGCATCTCCCTGGATGCCGGGCTCCGGCGGCTGCGTGTGCTCAGGCCGCTCGGGCTCTGTATCCGGATCCGCCGGCCGTGGCTCCGCCGTGCCGTGCGCCGACTCAGTGGTCTCGTTCGGCACCTCGTTCGCCGCCTCGGGCTGCTCTGCCGACGAGGGGGTCGCCGGGTCGGCGTCGCCACGTATGAGCGCACTCGCCCGTTCCGGGTCAGCTACGGAGCGGAGAGCATCGGTGAACTCGGGGTCGGCCAAGTGCCGTGCGAGCGAGGACAGGATGGTCAAGTGGTCGCTGTCCGCGCCGTCGGGGGCCGCGATCAGGAAGACCAGGTCCGCAGGACCGTCCGTGGCACCGAAGTCGATGGGCGACCGCGGGCGGCCGAAGGCCAGCGTGGGTTCGGTGACGTGAGTGCTGCGGCAGTGGGGTATGCCGATGCCTCCTTCGAGGCCCGTCGGCATCTGTGCCTCGCGGGCCTCGACATCGGCGAGGAACCCTTCGAGGTCGGTGACGCGGCCAAGCGACACCATCCGCTCTGCGAGCGAACGGGCGGCATCGGACTTTGTGGTGGCGGACAGATCGAGGTCGACCAGTTCCGCTGTGATCAACTGGCTCATCGGACGGCTCCGTTGACGTCGGGGAGAAGGGGGAGGTCCAAGGGGACGTCGGTGGTCACGGTGACCGCTTCCGGACGGATGTCGTCCGGAGTGGGCATTTGGCTGCCGGGCAGCTGGACGGCGGCCGCGCCGTGTGCCACGGCCGAGACAAGCGCCTGGGCGCGGGCGCCGCCGGCCGTCAGGAAACCCGCCAGCGAGGCGTCACCCGCGCCCACATCGCTGCGGACGGTGGCGACGGGGGCGGTCGCGAAGTAGGTGCCAGTGGTGTCCACGAGGAGCTGTCCCGTGGCGCCGAGGCTGGCCAGCACCGCTCCCGCGCCCGCCGCCCGTACCTCGTCGGCTGCCTTGACGGCGTCGCCGACGGTGGTGAGGGGGCGGCCGACTGCCTCGGCGAGTTCGTCGGCGTTGGGCTTGACCACGTCGGGCTGTGCGGAGAGGGCTGCCGCGAGAGCGGGTCCCGAGGTGTCGAGCGCGACACGGACCCCGTTCTCGCGGGCCCGGGTGACGACTGCCGCGTACCACTCATGGGAGAGGCCGCGCGGAAGGCTGCCGCAGCACACGAGCCAGCGTGCCCGGCTCCTGGCGGCTTCGGCGGCCAGCGTGTCCAGGAGGGCGCGGGATTCGCCGGCGCCGATGTCGGGCCCAGCGGCATTGATCTTGGTCAGGGTGCCGTCCGGTTCGGCCAAGGAGATGTTGACGCGGGTCGAGCCCCGCACCGGTACGCCGGCCACCGCGATACCGAGATCGCTGAGGAGCTGCGAGAGGAGGGCACCTTCGGGGCCACCGACCGGGAGTACCGCGACTGTGGGGTGCCCCGCCGCGGCCACCGCGCGAGAGACATTGACGCCCTTGCCTCCCGGGTCGACACGGTCGGCACCGGCCCGCAGTACGGCCCCGCGGTCAAGGGCCGGTATCTCGTATGTGCGGTCCAGGCTGGGATTGGGGGTGACGGTGAGGACGGTCATAGGGGGTCCAGGGGGTCGGTGCAGTAC